>PWGH01000101.1 GCA_003555285.1 Thioalkalivibrio sp. | reverse complement strand
CGGGTGAAGCGTAGCGCACCCACCCGGCGGCGTTAGGGGGGGTAGGTCAGTGCAGGCCGGCGGAGGCCAGGGCGGGGGGCGGTGAGGGGTCTGGGGCGCCGTGGTGCAGGATCATCTGCCAGCCTTCGGTGCTTTGGCGGTAGACGTTGGTGGCCAGGACGACGCCGCGGCGTTGGCCGTCGACGAACAGCTGTTCGCGCAGGTGATGCACGGTGATCGGGCCATGGCTCAACACCACGACATCGGTGGCGCGCACCACCACATCCTGCATTGCGGCGAGGATGTCGCTCCAGCTTTCGAGCACCGCCTCCCGCCCCTGCAGGCGCTCGCCGCCCGGATGCACACAGACGATCGTCGGGTCGTCCGCCCAGACGCCGGTCATCAGGGCCAGGCTGCCGCGCTCGAAGGCCTGGTAGAAGGCGTTTTCCGCCGCTTGTGCCGATTCATACCCTGCCATCGTCGTCCCCCTTGTCCCGCTGTCATCGTTGTCGGATGTGATCAGTGTCACGGCCGGTAGAGTTGCCGTCGGTGGCCGCTAGTGTAGCCCGATCCTCTACAAGGCCGATGCGCGGGGTAAAATGCCACCGAATCCAACGCGGGAGTTCCCTTGGCGCGCATTCTGATCACCGGCATCGCCACCCTGGACCATACGCTGGACGTCGCCGACTTTCCGGCGGAGGACAGCGAAGGCCGCGCCCTTGGCGCGAGCACGCAGCCGGGGGGCAACGCCGCCAATACGGCGTATCTGCTGGTGCAGGCCGGCCACCGGGTCGATCTGGCCGCGACGGTGGCCGCCGAATCCGCGGGCGATACCTTGCTCGACGCGTTGCGGGCCCGGGGCATCGGGGTCGACCGTTGCGTACGCCAGCCGGGCCAGACACCGACTTCGTTCATCCTGCGCGCACGCCGCACAGGCAGCCGGACCATCGTGCACCACCGGGACCTGCCCGAGCTGGAGCCGGCGCAGTGGCGGCCCGAGGGGCTCGGTGAATACGACTGGTTCCATTTCGAGGGTCGCCATCCGGGCGCCTTGCCCGATCTAATGCAGGCCGCGCGGCACGCGGCGGTCGATCAACCCCTGTCGCTGGAGTTGGAAAAGCCCCGGGAAGGGCTCCTAACGGCGCTGCCGCTGGCCGACGTGCTGCTGTTTTCGCGGGCGTGGGCCGAGCCGGACTTTGCCGATCCCGAGGCCTTCATCGCGGCGGCGGCGCGTCAGCGCCCCGAGGCGATCCAGACGCTGACCTGGGGCCGGCGTGGGGCCTGGCTCGCGCACCGGGGGCAGGTCTTCCACTGTGCCGCGCAACCGGGGCTCGTGGTCCGGGACAGCCTGGGCGCGGGCGACACTTTCAACGCCGGGCTGATCGATGCGCTGGTGTCGGGCGAGTGGCCCGAGCGGGCGCTGACCCGTGCGGTGCGCCTGGCCGAACGCAAGCTCGGCCAGGTGGGGCTGCAGGACCTGTTCAGGCCCGAGCACCGGTAGCCAGGCCTCCGGCGTTCTCCAGCAACCCGATGCGGTGCAGCGCCGCACGGCCAGCGGTCGTTGGCCCGCGTGCGCGGATGCCGGCCGCAGGCATCGCGGCCGGGGATCAGGCGTGCCCGGCCAGGGTGTCGGTGGCGGCGTGGAAGTATTCGCTGTCGCGGCCGAGTTCATCGACCAGCTCGCACAGCACCGCCAGGCGGCTGTCGGGATCGGCGAAGGGCGCGCAGGACTCGCAGAAGGCATCGCCGCAGGGCTGCCGGGTGTACAGCCAGAAGTGGATCACGCCCGCGAGCAGGCCGTCGGCGACCTCGCTCACATCGGCGGAATGCCCGTCGCCGGACAGGTTGTTGGCCAGGTCGATGAGCTTCTGCGCCGCGTTGTTGTAGGTTTCTTCGGTGATGTCGCTCATCGCGGGCCCTCGTTGGCAATCGATAACGGTGCCCATTTTACGCGACTGCGCGGCAAACCGTCGTATTTCTACGCAAAACCTAGGCGACCGGGGCGAAATGGCGCAGGAACAAAGGGATTTCGCACTCGGCCGCGGTCAGGCCACCGTGCGCGCCGAGAAAGCGCGGGCCCGGATCCTCACCCACCGGGTCGACCAGGTAGCTGTCCGGATCCGGCAGCAGCAGGAAATCCCCGGCGCGCGCGCGCAGCTCCGAGTGCGGGGTCCCCAGCCCGAACCCATCACCCGCCAGCCACTGGTCCATCGCGACACGTTGGACACGATCACCGAAGGCCGCCTGCATCGCGTGTTCGAAGGCCGCGTGCTGGCCCGGCCGGACATGGGCCAATGCCGCGCGCGGTTCGCCCGTCAGCGGGTGGCGCAGGCAGGCGCGGGCGGCGGCGGCCGTGCTCAGGTCCAGGCAATCGCGCACCGGGCGCATACCGTGATCGGCCGTGGTCAGCAACAGCGTGTCGGTGCCCTTCAGGCGGGCGCACATCTGGGCATAGGCCGCGTCGATCCGTTTCAGGTGGGCGCGTACCGCCGTGCTCTGCGGCCCGGTGTCATGGCCCAGGCGGTCCAGGTCCGACCAGTACACGTAGGTGTACTGCGGGCCGTTGTGGGCCCGCACGTGAGCGCCGAGCAGCGCCGGCAATGCCTCCAGGTGCTTGTAGCTGATGATCCGGGCATTCCCGCTCATCAGTTGGTTGTACGGCGAGCGGGCGATGGCGGCCGGAGAAATCACCGTGCTGGTGCGCGGCAGGCGGTCGAACAGCGGTTGCAGACGCAGTCGCTCGCCGAGTTGGGGCCGATCGAGGGCGACTTCATGGCCGTCCGGGTCGGTCTCCTCGGCCGGGAGCACGGTCAGCGTGCGCTCCGGCGTCGGCAGCCAGGTCTTCCAACCGAGCAGCCCGTGTTGGGCCGGGGTCAGGCCAGTGAACACGCTGGTGATCGCGCTGGCCGTGGTGCTGGGGAAGACCGTCTCCAGCCGTGTCGCGAAGTCCGATTTCAGGTGCGGTGTGTGCGCCAGATAATCCAGCGCAAAGCCGTCGATCAGCCACACGATCACGTGCTGGTGGGCGCCAATCGCCTCCGGCGGAACGCGCGCGAGCGTCGGGCCGGGATTCAGCGGTTCGGCGCAGCCGAGGCCGCGCTCGAGGCTCGCGAGCAGCTGGCTCAGACCGGACACGCGCGCACCCCCCGAGGGCCCTCGGCAAGCGATACGATCAGAACGCCGTAAGGATCGGCGCGGGTGCGGTGGTCCTCAGCCCTTGTCACCGCCGAGGCAGGGCGGCGAGTCCGGCACCCGGCCGGCCCGCTCGAACCATTGTTCCGGGTCCAGGGTGTGCAGGGCCAGCGCGTGGATGCCGCCGGCCAACTCCTCGGCGAGCACCTGGTTGACCATCCGGTGTCGGGCGACCAGCTTCTCGCCGGCAAAGGCCTCGCTGACCAGCGTAACCTTGAAGTGCGATTCCGAGCCGGGCGGCACGTTGTGCATGTGACTTTCATTGGTCACCTCCAGATGGATCGGAGCGAAGCGCTGTTCCAGCTTTTCGGTGATGCGTTCTTGATGGCTCATGGCAGTCGGTGTCCGTGGCAGGGGAACGGAGTGGGAGATCGGGTCCGGAGAACGGACCGGAAGAACGGGTTTTAGTGGCCAGAGCATGCGGTGCGTGCCGCGGCGGTGCAATTGGCCCCCCGTTTCGCCGGCCTCCGGCCCCGGTCCCGGTCGCTTCGAAGGCCCGCAGTGGCCGTTTTCCGCCGGTGCCCGATCCCAGCCGTTGCGCGGTCCCGGCACTCAGTCGGGCAGGCCGTAGAAGGCGCGGGCGTTGGCGCTGGTCTGGGCGGCCAGGGTCTCCAGGGTCGTGTCGCGCAGGCGGGCGACGTGTTCGGCGATGTGCGGCAGGTGGGCCGGTTCGTTGCGCCGCCCGTGCGGCAGGCCCTTGGGCAGCGTGCGCGGCAGCAGGTAGGGGGCGTCGGTCTCCAGCAGCAGCCGGTGATCGGGGATGTGCGCGACCTGTTCCTGCAGCTGCTGGCCGCGGCGTTCGTCGCAGACCCAGCCGGTCACGCCGATATGGCAGTCCATCTCCAGGTACCGATCCAACGCCCAGTTCGTCCCGGTGAAGCAATGCACCACCGCCGCCGGCAGGCGATCGCGGTAACGTTCCAGGATGTCGCCGAAATCGCGGCTGGCGTCGCGGTCGTGTAAAAAGACCGGGAGCTTCAGACTGACCGCCAGCTCCAGTTGCGCCTCGAAGGCGACGCGCTGGGCCGCCGGGGTCGAGTGGTTGCGGTAGTAATCCAGGCCCATCTCGCCCATCGCGACCACCAGCGGATGGCCGGCGTCCTCACTGAAACGCGTGGCCGTCTGCTCGCGCCAGTGGCTCGCATGATGCGGATGCACGCCGAGGGTGGCGCGCAGCCGGTCCGGGTAGCGCTCGGCGAGTTCCAGGCAGCGCCGGCTTTCGGTTTCGTCGGAGCCGGTGACCAGCAGCCAGCGCACGTCGGCCGCGGCGGCGCGGTCCAGCACCGCCTCCCGGTCGTCGTCGAAGCTGTCGTGGGTGAGGTTGACGCAGATATCGATCCATTCCATGCGCGCTATGCTAACCCGCCCGCCGCGCAGCGTGAATGCACGCTTTCGTATGGCCGCTGCACGGCATCGCGGGCAAGGTCCACTTCTGTGCAGAACAAACGCGTTGGGGAAGAAGTCGTGAACCGCATCGAAGACCGCTTGGGGGTGGGTTGGATCCGGACCGTAGACGGCCATGGATGGCCGTCTTCGAGCGCTCAGGAACGACTTGAGCGAGTCCGGATCCAACCCACCGCCAAGCGGTCCAACCCCAACGGCAACAGACCGCCGCGCAGTTGACCACCCGCGACGGAACCCTAGCCGCTAAGCCAGGCCCCATGCCTAAACGTACCGCGATCCATAAAGGAAAACCCATGAAAGACGCAGCCCCCCGCCCGATCCTGCTGAGCGAGTATCGCGCCCCCGATTGGCGGGTCGAGGCGCTGGAACTCGATTTCGATCTCGATCCCGACGCGACCCGGGTGCAGAGCCGCCTGCGGGTGCGGCGTACCGCGGAGGCCGCCCCCGACGCTCCGCTGCGCTTGCATGGCCGTGACCTGGAACGGCTGCGGCTCGAGGTGAACGGCGTCGCACCGGCGGGGGAAGCGCTGGTCGAGGACGCCGAGGGGCTGCTGTTGCACGGCCTGCCGGACGCCGCCGAAATCGTGATCGAGACTCGGGTGCATCCGGCGGCCAATACCGCGCTCGAAGGGCTTTACGCCTCCGGCGGCAACCTGTGCACGCAGTGCGAGCCCGAGGGCTTTCGGCGCATCACCTACTTTCCGGATCGCCCCGATGTACTGACGCGCTACACGGTGCGCCTGGAGGCCGACGCCGCCCGCTACCCGGTGTTGCTCGCGAACGGCAATCGCGTGGCCGCCGGAGCACTCGCCGGTGGGCGCCATTACGCGGTCTGGGAGGACCCCTTCCCGAAGCCCAGCTACCTGTTCGCGTTGGTGGCCGGAGACCTCGCGTGCCGTTCGCAGCGCTTCGTGACCCGATCCGGGTGCGAGGTGGCGCTGGAGGTCTATGTCGAGCACCACAACCAGGACCGCTGCGACCATGCGCTCGCCTCGCTGGCGCGCGCGATGCGCTACGACGAAGACGCCTTCGGGCGCGAATACGACCTCGATGTGTACATGATCGTCGCGGTCGACGACTTCAACATGGGCGCGATGGAAAACAAGGGCCTGAACCTGTTCAACGCCAAGTACGTGCTGGCAAGCCCCGACAGCGCGACCGACGACGACTACGTGCACATCGAGAGCGTGATCGCGCACGAGTACTTTCACAACTGGTCCGGCAACCGCGTGACGTGTCGCGACTGGTTCCAGTTGTCGTTGAAGGAGGGCCTGACGGTCTTTCGCGATCAGGAATTCACCACCGACTGCACGCTGTTCGGGGTCAAGCGCATCGACGACGTGCAGCGCCTGCGCGCGTTCCAGTTTCCCGAGGACGCCGGTCCGCTCGCCCACCCGGTGCGGCCGGACCGCTACACCGAGATCAACAACTTCTACACCCTGACCGTGTACGAGAAGGGCGCCGAGGTGATCCGCATGCTGCGCACGCTGATCGGCCGCGAGGCTTTCCGCCAGGGGCTGGATCTTTATTTCGAGCGCTTTGACGGCCAGGCGGTGACCACCGACGATTTCGTGGCGGTGATGGCCGAGGCCGCCGGCCGGGACCTGAGTTTGTTCCAGCGCTGGTACCGGCAGGCGGGCCCCCCCCGGGTGCGCGCACGCAGCGCCTTCGATGCCGCAGCCGGCGAACTGCGCATCG
>PWGH01000027.1 GCA_003555285.1 Thioalkalivibrio sp. | reverse complement strand
GTCGACGGTGTGACGGCCGACGACGTGCCCGGAGCCACTTCGGCGCGAGGCTCGGGGTTGCGGGTATGGTCGTTGGCCGTGGACTCCGGTATTCCCGGCTCGACGCCCTCGAACCAGGCGTTCAGGGTGCCCCGAGCCGCCGCCGAGGAGTCGTTTACCCAGCCCTGGAATTGCGCCAGGCTCGGCTCCAGGCGGGTGATCGTGGTTTCAAGAACGGCCGGCCGGTAAAGCTGCAATGCGCCTAGTACTGCAGAAAAGCTTAGCACGGCGGCGGCCAGGGTCCACAGCAGGTAGGCGCTTCTGTGGGCCTTCGGGCGCGAGTGGTCGATCGCCCGTATCGACTCCTCGGCTATCGATTTCTGACGCGGGGCCCGCGGGGACCAATCCGGTTGCGGCTGATCGATTTCTGGCCCGTTCTGCTTCGGCCAATCCTTTTCCGGCCAATCCTTTTCCGGCACGATGTGGGGTGGCGCGGCGGCGGCACGGTCTCCATCCGGAGTGCCCGCGTCGATGGGCGGCGCCGTCGCGACGTCTGTCGAGAACGATGCCGTCGCTGAAAGGCCCGAGGGAACGGGGGCGCGCGGGTTCTGGACCGCTGTGCGGATGGGTTCGACGCCCGCTTCGGTCGCGGGTACCGCGGGTTCGATCCGGGTGTCGGCCGGCGGCTCGGGGGGTTCCGCTTGCACCGCGGGGTAGAGGCCATGATCGATCTCGGACCACACCGGATCGCCGCCGCGTGCCTCCGCAAAGACCGCGTCGTTGCGGCCGGCGGCGCCTTCGTTGTCGGCGCCTGCGCCCTCGAAACCCGAGAGCGGGTCTTGTGTCTCGTAGGGCGGCAGGGCCAGTTCTTCCTGCTCCAGGTCTCGGACCACGAGTTCGGCATCGGTGGCCGTAAGCGTATGGCGCTCGGTAATGAAGCCGTGCAGCAATAGCCGGCTGCAGATCAGGTTGATGCGCCGGGGGACCCCGCCGCTGAAGTCGAACACGATCGGCAGTACGCCCGGTTCGAACACCGGATCGCCGGTCCAGCCGGCGCGTTCCAGTCGATGCCGGACATAGCTGACGGTTTCCTCGCGATCCAACGGGTCCAGATGCCAGGCGGCCACCAGCCGTTGGTGCAGCTGCTCCAGCGCGCGGCCGCGAACCAGCGTGCGCAGGGCTTCCTGTCCGACCAGCACGATCTGCAGCAGGGGCTGGCCGGAACGTTGGAGGTTGGTCAGTAGCCGCAGTTCCTCCAGCGCCGAGGCGACCAGATCCTGGGCCTCGTCGATAATCAGTAGGCTACGGTGGCCGGTTCGATGCTCCTTGGACAAGAACTCCATCAGATCCTGCAACACCGTCGACTTGTGCTCGGCGTGGGAATCCAGCCCGAAGGCATAGGCGGTCATGCGCAACAGGTCTTCGGCCCCCAGTTGCGTACTGACCAGGGTCGCGGCCTTCACCTGGTTACGCGGCAGGCTGTCCAGCAGATCCTGGATCAGGGTGGTCTTGCCGGTCCCGGGTCGACCGGTGATCATTACGAAGCCCTCGGCGCGATAGAGGGCGTATTCGACATAGGCCTTGGCTCGGGCGTAGCTTCGGTGGTTGAAACAGAAGCGGTGGTCCGAGCTCAGGCGGAAGGGATCGGTTTTGAGGCGGTAGAAACCTTCGTACATGGTGTTTATACCCCCAAGGTCGGCGCAACGGCGGAAGGGGAATCACGAAGTACTCGGTGGACCCCTCAGTCTCCGGGCCCATCCAGTGCGCGTCAAGGGGTTGACGCCGTGGGAACGTGAGGCCCCGGGGATTTTGCCCGCCAACGGGCCGCGGTCCCTGTGGCGGCCCGGTCCGGATCCGGAAAAAGAAAAGCCCCGGCAGGGCCGGGGCACAGAGTCAATCAGGTGGGGAATCGGATCGCCGCTGCGGCACGATCCGATTCCCCGATACCGAGCCGGACTTAATTGACGCCGGCCAGCCGGAAGGCGTAGTCGGCTTCGACGTCGGTGGTCGCGACCCACTGCTGGTAGGCAATGAACTGGTCTTCCATGGCCTGGGTCGGGAACCGGCCGGTCGCCGATACGTTGCCATTCCTCGCGCCGTCCAGCGAGGCGACGGGACGGATACGGGCGTCGATCGCATGCGTCACGTCGAGGTCGTTTTCGGCGATCCAGACGAGGTAGGCGTTGTATTGGTTTTCCATCGCCTGGGTCGGGAAGCGGCCGCTGTAGGAGACCTCACCGCTCATGCCGACTTCGTAGCCGAGTTGGGCGGGGGTGTTCGGTTCGGTGGCCTGCAGGGCGCCGGCAGAAGCAAGCAAGGCCGCAGCGGCGAGGGTCTTCAGTGCGTAGTTCTTGATCATGGCGAGTTTCCTTCCGGGGGACCCGGGTCTGTTCAAAGGGTTTGTTGAATTAGTGATTCCTAATATACACAGGGAAAACCCACTTGGCAAGTCGAGTATGCGGGTGGGGTTTCCTGCTGACCGAGGGGGGGCGTCCGGGGGAACACCGGCCGAGTCGGGCGGCGTTCGGCTTTGGGCCCTGCGCCGTGCGCCTTCGGGTGTGGGCGGCGGGCCGGGCGCACCCGCAAAGCCAATCGTTGCCCCGGATCAAAGGCCTCGGGTCAGGCCTTCCCGGGCACCGTCGGCGCGATGGGACTCAGCATCAGGTCGTCTTCGGTGATGACGTGGCCCCAGGTCTGCTTCGCCTGCAGGTAACGCCGGTTCCATTGATCGACCCCGGCCAGGTGCTTGATCGGCTGGACGTTCTCGAGGCCGTGCGCGGCGAGGTCCGCGACCTTCTTCGGATTGTTCGTCAGCAGGCGAAAGGGCTGATCGCCCAGCTGCCACTTGAGGATGGCGGCGGCGTCGGCAAAGTCCCGGGAGTCGTCCGGAAGCCCGAGGCTGCGATTGGCCTCGTAGGTGTTTTCGCCGCCGTCCTGGAGCAGGTAGGTCGCGGCCTTGGCCCAGAGCCCGATGCCGCGTCCCTCGTGCCCGGCCATGTACACCAGGTAGCCGCCGGCAGGATCCTTCTGGATCTGCTTGACCGCGGCGGCCAGCTGCGGGCCGCAATCACAGCGTTGCGAGCCGAAGACATCGCCGGTGAGGCAATTCGAGTGGACCCGGACCAACGGATTGCCTGAGGGTTGCGGTTCGCCGATCACCAGCAGGCTGTTGACCGCCATCGAGGCGGTCAGGGACGCAAACAGATGCTGCGCGCCGCGTTCGCGCAATTCGGCCGCCAGGTCATCGACCTTCGCCACCTCGGTGCGGCGCACGAAGACGTACCACTGGACGACCAGGGGTTCGTCGGTGATCGCGACCGGCAGCGCGATCGGACCAAGAATATCCAGTGCCAATTCCCCGGGCACATCGGCCAGGGTGACATCCATGACCGTGCCCGCGGCATCGATCCGCGTCAGCTTGCCTTGGGCGATCAGGCGTGTGCGCACCGTGGGGTCGATGTAGGTAAACATGCATCGGTCTCTCTGAGGTTCGGGACAGTGCACGATTCGGCAGGGCCGGCCGTGCGCATCCGGCCATCGTGGTTATCCGGCATTGATTGGAGACGGCATTCAATGGCAGGCACGATGCGTCGAGCGGCGCCGCGCTGCGATCGGCAGGTGCGCCCATGCGTTTCACCAGACCCGGTTCAGCCGGTGCCGGCTCATGAACCACGGCACCCGGGGCCGGTGTACTTGAGAAACTGGTGGGCCCGGCAGGACTCGAACCTGCAACCAAAAGATTATGAGTCTTCTGCTCTAACCATTGAGCTACAGGCCCGAGAACAAGGGTGCGGGCCGGTTACTCGAGGTCCATGTAGGTGCGCAGCAGTTCGGCCCGGGTCGGGTGGCGCAGCTTGCGCAGGGCCTTGGCTTCGATCTGGCGGATGCGCTCGCGGGTCACGTCGAACTGTTTGCCGACTTCCTCGAGGGTGTGGTCGGTGTTCATGTCGATGCCAAAGCGCATGCGCAGGACCTTGGCCTCGCGCGGGGTCAGCGTGGACAGGATTTCGCGGGTGGCCTCGGAAAGGCTCTCGCGAGCGGCCGAGTCGCCCGGCGTCATCACCTTTTCGTCTTCGATGAAGTCGCCCAGGTGCGAGTCTTCGTCGTCGCCGATCGGGGTTTCCATCGAGATCGGTTCCTTGGAGATCTTCATCACCTTGCGGATCTTGTCCTCGGGCATCTCCATGCGCTCGGCGAGTTCCTCGGGGGTCGCCTCGCGGCCCATCTCCTGCAGCATCTGGCGCGAGACCCGGTTCAGCTTGTTGATCGTCTCGATCATATGCACCGGAATGCGGATGGTGCGCGCCTGGTCGGCGATCGAGCGGGTGATCGCCTGGCGAATCCACCAGGTGGCGTAGGTCGAGAACTTGTAGCCGCGCCGGTATTCGAACTTGTCCACCGCCTTCATCAGGCCGATGTTGCCTTCCTGGATCAGGTCGAGGAACTGCAGGCCGCGGTTGGTGTACTTCTTCGCGATCGAGATCACCAGGCGCAGGTTGGCCTCGACCATCTCCTTCTTCGCGCGGCGCGCCTTGGCCTCGCCGATCGACATGCGGCGGTTGATGTCCTTGATCTCGGCGATGCTCAGCGTCGCCTTGCGCTCGATCTCGCGCAGCTTCTTCTGCATGCGCACGACGTCGTCGGCGACCGTCGCCAGTTGATCGGTGTAGCGGCCCTTGGCCTTCTGGGCCTCGGCGATCCAGCCCAGGTTGGTCTCGTTCTTGGGGAACGAGTCCAGGAAGATCTTGCGCGGCATGTGCGCCTGGCCGAGCACCAGGTTCGCGATCTGGCGTTCGAAGCGACGGATGTCGCCGATGGTCGCGTGCAAGCTCGCGGTGAGGTCGTCGACCACCCGCGGGACCAGCTTCAGTTCCATGAAGTAGCGGGCGGTCTCCTCGCGGGCCTCGGCATAGCGCGCCATATCGCCCGCAGCGAAGGCCTCGTGGGCGATGCCCTGGAGTTCGCGCAGGCGCGCAAAGCGCAGGCGCGCCTCTTCGGGATCGGGGCCGGTGTCCTCGATTTCTTCCGCCGCTTCGTCGTCATCGTCGGCGTCGGTGTCATTGGACTCGGCAGCCGCGGCCGGCGCGGGGGGCGGCGGTGCGGGCGCCTCGACCACTGCGCCGGGTTCAGCCAGGCCGCGCGCAATGGCTTCGCCATCGGCGACCTCGGGGTTGATGAAGGCCACCACGATGTCGGTCAGTCGGTTGTTGTTCGCGATCACGCGGTCGTAATGATCGAGCAGGCGCTGGATCGCCGAGGGGTGGTGCGCCAACGCAAACAGGACCTGCATCAGGCCCTCTTCGATGCGCTTGGCGATGCGGATCTCGCCCTCGCGGGTCAGCAGCTCGACCGTGCCCATTTCGCGCATGTACATGCGCACCGGGTCCGTGGTGCGGCCGAAGTCGCTGTCGACGGCGGCCAGCGCGGCCACGGCATCCTCGGCGTCGTCGTCGGTGGAGACGCTGCCGTCCGACAGGAGCAGGGTGTCGGCGTCCGGCGCCTGTTCGTGCACCGCGATTCCCATGTCGTTGATCATCGCAATGATGTCTTCGATCTGATCGGAATCGATGATCGAATCCGGCAGATGATCATTCACCTCGGTATACGTCAGGTAGCCTTGCTCCTTGCCCTTGGCAATGAGCTCCTTGAGCTGCGACTGTTGTTCTTCCCGGTTCATTGCGTGCGCACTCCGACGTAGATCGTGTAAAACCGCCAATCAGTCAGTATAGCAGAGAATACTGATTTTGCGGTTTCCTCTGGATGTGGTAAGAGAGAACGTGCGAAGTTCTGACCGGGTGGCGCCGCCAGGGTTCACCGGATCTGTGCCTCTCGACCGTTGCCGACGACTCCGTGTAGGCAGCGCCGTGCATCCTCTTCATACTCTCTGCAGTTCATACCCACTACAGTGGGGGGGATTGGCCGATCTTCAAGGGGTGCCGTTGCGCCGCAGCACCGCAACGGCGTCCGACGCTACGGTGTCCGACGCTCCGGCGCCCCATTCTCCACCAACCAACCTTGAAGACGGCGCAGCTCGGTGATTTCTTCCGCCTGCAACGGCCGCTCGATCATCGACAGGCTGCGAATGCGGCCGCGACAGTGCTCGAGGAACAGCCGATCGGCGCTGTCGAGCGCGACCCGGCGCGCCAGCGCCGACTCCTCGTCGTTCAGGGGCAGGCTGGCCAGTGCCATCAGGCGCGGGAACAGCGGATCGTTGCGAAACTGTTCGAGCAGCCGTCCGGTGGAAATGCCGGGATTCTTTCGAATGCCCTCGAGGATGGCCCCCAGAATGACTGCGGCCTGTCCGCCGGTGGCCACCAGGCGCTCGAGGCTCGGG
>PWGH01000090.1 GCA_003555285.1 Thioalkalivibrio sp. | reverse complement strand
CCCAAGAACGTGCTGCTCGCGGTCGGGGTTTCGTAGAGGCTGGTGCCCGAGCCGTGCGGGGTGTGCCCGGTCCGGACACGCTCAAGTCGTCCATGAGCGCTCGAAGATGGCCATCCATGGCCATCTACGGTCCGGACCGGGCACACCCCACACGGCTCGGGCACCAGCCTCTACGAAACCCCGACCGCGAGCAGCACGTTCTTGGGGGCACCCCGCACGGCTCGGGCACCAGCCTTCACGAAACCCCGACCGCGAGCAGCACGCACTTGGGCACGGAACCGGACGGGTGCGCGGCCGAAGGTTCTCAGGGGGTGGGTGGCGGGGCGTAGTCGATCCAGAAGGGGGCGTGATCGGAGAAGCGCTGGTCCTTGAAGATGACGGGGGTGTGGGCGGTGGCAGCGAACGTGGGTGTCGCGACCTGGTAGTCGATTCGCCAGCCGACGTTCTTCGCCCAGGCCTGGCCGCGGTTGGACCACCAGGTGTATTGCTCGGGGCGCGGGTCGAGGCTGCGAAAGACATCCACCAGACCGATGTCATCGAAGACCTTGTCCATCCAGGCGCGTTCTTCGGGCAGAAAGCCCGAGTTCTTCTGGTTGGATTTCCAGTTTTTCAGGTCGATTTCGCGATGGGCGATGTTCCAGTCGCCGCAGATCACCCACTCGCGCCCGTCTCGGGCGCGCTCGGTCAGCCAGGGCAGGAAGAAGTCGAGGAAGCGCCATTTCGATTCCTGGCGGTGGTCTCCAGCGGAGCCAGAGGGCAGGTACAGCGAGACCACCGACAGGTTGCCGAAACGCATCTCGACGTAGCGTCCCTCACGGTCGGCCTCCTCGAGGCCGACGTGGGTGATCACCGCGTCCGGCTGGCGTCGGCTCAGGATGGCGACACCGCTGTAGCCGGCCTTTTCCGCGTCGACGTAGGCGCAGTGATAACCCTCGGGGTGATAGACCGGATCCTGCAGCTGTTCGATGCGGGCCCGGGTTTCCTGCAGGCAGATCACATCGGCCTGGATCTCGGGTAACCAATCGAAAAAACCCTTGCGGGCGGCGGCACGAATGCCGTTGGCGTTCAGACTCATGATGCGCATGGGGGCGAACAATACCCCCGGGGGCGTCCGCAGGGAAGCCTGCGGCCGGCAGCCGCGCCCGCGTGGGGCGTGCCGCCGGCGCCATCCCGCCAAGCTGTGCCAGAATAGCGGCTTTGCTCAAGGGGTTGCCCATGTCCGCGAAGGACTCTTCCGCGAAGGACTTTCTGGTCTACTGCCTGGAGCGCGAGGTGTTGCGCTTTGGAGAATTCACGCTGAAGTCCGGCCGGGTGAGCCCGTACTTCTTCAATGCGGGTCTGTTCAACCGCGGCTCCGATCTGGTGCGTCTGGGCCGGTTCTACGCGCAGGCCATCGTCGACAGCGGCCTGGAATTCGATCTGGTCTTCGGTCCCGCGTACAAGGGGATCCCGCTGGCGGCGGCGGTGGTGATGGCCCTGCACACCGATCACGGCCGCGACCTGCCCTGGGCCTTCAACCGCAAGGAGGTCAAGGACCACGGCGAGGGCGGCAGCATCGTCGGTGCGCCGCTGCAGGGGCGGGTGCTGATCGTCGACGACGTGATCACCGCCGGCACCGCGATCCGGGAGGCCGTCGAGATCATCCGGGCCGCCGGGGCCGAGCCGGCCGCAGTGGCGATCGCGCTGGATCGGGAGGAACGCGGGCAGGGCGAGCGCTCGGCGATCCAGGAGGTCGAGGCCGATTTCGGCTTGCAGGTGATTCGGGTCGCCTGCCTGACCGACCTGATCGCGATGCTGGAGGCGACCGGGCGGGATCCGCAGCACCTCGAGGCGCTCCGAGCCTATCGGCAGCAGTACGGTATCCAGGCGGCCTGAAGAGAAGGGTATTGAAAAGGAACCCGCGCCGGCCTTTGGCGCGGGATCAGGTGCGTTAGTCGCCGTAGCCGCGTTCGGCGAGCCAGGCGCGCATCTGCTTGATCTCTTCTTCCTGAGCCGTAATGACCTCCTTGGCCAGGCTGCGGATCTCGGGATCCTCGCCGTATTCCAACACGACCTGGGCCATCGCGATGGCGCCCTGACCGCATGCCGGCCGGAAAATTCGACGTCTTCTTGCAAAGCGCCGGGGGCTCCTATAGCGTCCCGAAGGAGTATCACCAAGCTGGGGGTGCCGACCACGCGCGGGCTGCAGGGTTGGCTGAGAGAGTCCCCTTGAACCTGATCCGGCTCGCACCGGCGGAGGGAAGCTTGCGCCGTCGCATCACGGCCGCCGGGTTTCCTCTGTCGCTTCACTTCGAGGAACCCCCTGCCATGAGCGCCATTCCCGACGACTTCATCCGCAACACCGCCCGCGTATCCGAAGCGGTGACTCGCCCGTTTCCGAATTCGCGGAAGATCTTCGTCACCGGGAGCCGGCCGGATCTGCGGGTGCCGATGCGCGAGGTCAGCCAGAGCCCGACCCAGGCCTCGATGGGCGCCGAGGAGAACCCGCCGGTCACGCTCTACGACACCTCCGGCCCCTACACCGATCCGACCGCGCACATCGATCTGCTGCAGGGGCTGCCGGACCTGCGTGCCGGCTGGATCGACGAGCGCGGCGACACCGAGGTGCTGGACGGCCCCACTTCGGGATTCGGCCGTGCCCGCGCCGAGGATCCGGAGCTTGCGAGCCTGCGTTTTGCGCACATCCGCGCGCCGCGCCGGGCGCGGGAGGGTGCGAATGTCAGCCAGATGCACTACGCGCGCCAGGGCCTCGTGACGCCGGAGATGGAATTCGTCGCGATCCGCGAGAACAACCGCCTGCAGGAGCTGCGCGCCGATCCGCGCTATGCGCGCCTGTTGCGCCAGCACGCCGGCCAACCCTTCGGCGCCCGCATCCCGGAGACGATCACGCCCGAATTCGTGCGCGCCGAGATCGCCGCCGGCCGCGCGATTATCCCGGCGAACATCAACCACCCGGAACTCGAGCCGATGATCATCGGGCGCAACTTCCGGGTGAAGATCAACACCAACATCGGCAATTCGGCGGTCACCTCGAGCATCGAGGAGGAGGTCGAAAAGCTCGTGTGGTCGTGCCGCTGGGGCGGCGACACGCTGATGGACCTGTCCACCGGCAAGAACATTCACGAGACCCGCGAGTGGATCCTGCGCAACAGCCCGGTGCCGATCGGCACCGTACCGATCTACCAGGCGCTGGAGAAGGTCAACGGCAAGGCCGAGGACCTGACCTGGGAGCTGTTCCGGGACACGCTGATCGAACAGGCTGAGCAGGGCGTGGACTACTTCACCATCCACGCCGGCGTGCTGTTGCGCTACGTACCGATGACCGCCGACCGGGTGACCGGCATCGTCTCCCGCGGCGGCTCGATCATGGCCAAGTGGTGTCTGGCGCACCATCGCGAGAACTTCCTCTACACCCGCTTCGAGGACATCTGCGCGATCATGAAGGCCTACGACGTGTCCTTCTCGCTCGGCGACGGCCTGCGCCCGGGCTGCCTGGCCGATGCCAACGACGCGGCGCAATTCGGCGAGCTCGAGACCCTCGGCGAGCTGACGAAGATCGCCTGGGAACACGACGTGCAGGTGATGATCGAGGGCCCGGGCCACGTGCCGCTGCACATGGTCAAGGAGAACGTCGACAAGGAGCTCGTCGACTGCTTCGAGGCGCCGTTCTACACGCTGGGGCCGCTGGTCACCGACATCGCGCCGGCCTATGACCACATCACCTCCGGGATCGGTGCGGCGAACATCGGCTGGTACGGCACCGCGATGCTCTGCTACGTGACGCCGAAGGAGCACCTGGGCCTGCCGAACCGCGACGACGTGCGCGACGGCATCATCACCTACCGCATCGCCGCGCACGCCGCGGATCTCGCGAAAGGCTTTCCCGGCGTGCAGTTGCAGGACAACGCGCTGTCGAAGGCGCGGTTCGAGTTCCGCTGGGAGGACCAGTTCAACCTGTCGCTCGATCCCGAGCGCGCACAGGAATTCCACGACGCGACGCTGCCCAAGGACGCGCACAAGGTCGCGCACTTCTGTTCCATGTGCGGCCCGAACTTCTGTTCGATGAAGATCACCCAAGACGTGCGCGACTACGCGGCGAAGAAAGGCCTGTCCGAGCAGGCCGCGCTGGAACAGGGCATGCAGGAGAAGGCCGCCGAGTTCGTCACCAAGGGCAGCGCCCTCTACCGCGAGGTGTAGCCCCCACGTCGCGGGAAGGACTGTAGGGTGGGCCAAGCGCAGCGGGCCCACCGCACGGCGCTGGTGGGTGCGCTGCGCTTCACCCGCCCTACAGGACGACCGAGCCCCGGCGGCACGCCCTTGGTTTGCACCCAACGCTGAGAAGCCGTGTGGGGTGCGCCCGGTCCGGACCGTAGATGGCCATGGATGGCCATCTTCGAGCGCTCAGGGACGACTTGAGCGTGTCCGGACCGGGCGTACCCCGCACGGCTTGGGCACCGAACCCACCGAGGATCGGCGCTTCGGCAAGGGCCATGGTGGGCCCGCTGCGCTTGGCCCACCCGCGTTCATACGCGGCCCACCCTTGCCTCCCGGACCGTCAGGTTTCTTCGTCGCTGCCGAGCCAGAAGCCCATCGAGCGGTCGAGGAAGTCCTTCCAGGTCATGTAGTGCGAGCCGTCGCAGGAGAAGGTCAGGCTGATCATGCCGTTGAACAGGTTGATCGACGACGAGCGCAGGTACACCGTGTCGTCGGCGAAGCGCAGGGTCTTCAGGTTCTCCAGCACCCGCGGGATGGCCTCGGCCGGCAGCAGCGCGTTCGGCGGGTAGGGGTGGCTGGGGAAGGCCAGGCAGGTATCGGGGTCGCTCAGGGCCTCGTGGGTCAGGATGCGGTAGCGGTAGGGATCCTCGAGGGTCCACACCGTGGCCCGGCTGCTGGAGAAATGCAGCACGCACTGGAACACGCCGCCCTCGAGGAAGAGTTCCTCGAGCACCGACAACGCGCCGTCCATATCCTGGTCCATCAGGCTCTCGGTGCGGGTCTGCAGGAACACCGTGCCGCGAATCGACGGATCCCCCTTGATCTGGCGCCATTCGGTGGATTCTTCGTACAAGGTGCCGGTGTTCGGCAGGTTGCGCAGATCGAAGTCCGCCCCCAGGAAGCCGAGCGCGGTCCCGTCGGCGGCCCGGACCAGCTGCAGCGCGGTCAGCGAGGGTCGGCGTCCGAGCAGGCTGATGTAGGCCTCCGAGAGCAGGAAGCCCGCGGCCGGCACCACCTCCCTCAGATAGGGTCGCTGCGACCGATCTCGGCCGAAATGATCCGGCAGCAGCCCGTCGCGGGACATGTTGTCGCTCACCTGGATGCCGGCGGTGTTCACCGCATAGAGGTAGGTGCATTGGGGCAATTCGCCGAAGGCAGACTCCAACACCGTGCTGAGCCCCTTGCGGCTGGGCCACACCGTGGGCAGGCGCGTGGCAATTCGATCCAGGGGTTCGTGCAACTCGCGCTCGAGGCGCCGGCGCTGCTCTTCGATGGTGCTGCGTAAGATGTCCATGCGGGCTGTTCTCCGAATCGAGCGGGTCGGTTTGCGGTTCATGGACCGCTGCCGGGTTGTGCATTTAAAATCACTATCGTCCGTATAGAATCAATTGCCTTCAACCCCTCGCAATCGTACGAGGCTGATGAGATGTGTGCCGAAACGCCTTCGATCGACGGTGTCATTCGCGCTGCCGTCATCCGTGCCGCCGGGCCGACCGATCTGGCCGCGATCAACACCGTGATCGCCGAGGCCATCGCCACCTGGCGGCTGCCGGAACGGGTGAAGCGTCTGGCGCTGCCGGTGTACCGCTATACCGAGGCCGACCTGGGGCATTTGAGCCTGCGCGTGCTGGACCCGTCGGGCGAGCCGGCCGGCCTCGCGGCCTGGGAGCCGGCCGGACCGCGCGACGGCCCGGATGGGGAATCGGCCCTGCTGCTGCACGGCCTGTACGTCCGCCCCGCGTTGCACCGGCGCGGCATTGGTCTGCGGCTGCTCGAGGACGGCGAAGCGCTGGCCCGGGCGACGGGCTGCAGCGGCCTGGTGGTGCGGGCGCAGGCCGATGCCGAGGCCTTTTTTGCCGGCCACGGATTCAGCCGTCTTCCGGTGCGGGACACTGCGCGCGACTACGCCGCGCGGTGGTGGCGGCCGCTTTCCTGAGGCCCGCTTTCATCACCGTCGGGGTCTGGTAATGTAGGGGGGACTTTGCCACCTTCACGAGATGCCGATGAACGATTCCAAGGAATGCCGTGTCGCGGTGTTCAGCGCACAAAAATACGACCGCCGCTTTCTAACGCAGGCCGCGACCGACAGCGACGTGCAGTTCCACTTTCTGGAGCCCCGTCTGGAGCCCGATACCGTGGTGCTCGCCCAGGACGCCAACGCGGTCTGCGCCTTCGTGAACGACCGCCTCGATGTCGAGGTCCTGACCGCCCTGAAGGCCTCCGGTATCGAGTTCGTCGTGCTGCGCTGCGCGGGCTTCAACAATGTCGATCTGGCCGCGGCCGAGAAGCTCGGCATGCGGATTGCCCGTGTGCCGGCCTATTCGCCGAGTGCGGTCGCCGAACACGCGGTCGCGCTGATGATGACCCTGAACCGCAAGACCCACCGCGCCTTCAACCGGGTCCGCGAGGGCAACTTCCTGCTCGATGGCCTGATGGGCTTCGATCTTTTCGGCGCCACGGTCGGCATCGTCGGCACCGGGCGGATCGGCCGCGTGTACGGGCGCATCATGCAGGGGTTTGGTTGCCAGGTGGTTGCCTTCGATCCCTATCCGACGCCGGAGGTCGAGGAAATGGGCATCGAGTACCTGCCCTGGGACGCCTTCCTGAGTCGGGTGGATGTGATCAGCCTGCACTGTCCGCTGACGCCCGAAACGCACGCGATGATCAATGCCGAGGCGATCGCGCTGATGAAGCCTGGAGTGATGCTGCTCAACACCAGCCGCGGCGCGATCATCGACACCCAGGCGGTGCTCGAAGGCCTGAAGACCGGGCGTATCGGCAGCCTGGGTCTGGATGTCTACGAACAGGAGGAGAACCTGTTCTTCAAGGATCTCTCCGATCAGGTGATCCAGGACGATGTCTTCCAGCGCCTGCTGACCTTCCCGAACGTACTGGTGACCGGCCACCAGGGTTTTCTGACCCGCCAGGCCATGGAGGAGATCGCCCGCACCACGGTCGAGAACCTCAGCTGCCTGAGCCGCAACGAGCCCTGCGAGAACATTCTGGTCTAACCCCGCACGCCCGCTCTTGACCTTGCCCTTGGAGCCTCCCAGACGCCGGAGAGCCGGGCGCACCCCGCCCGGCTCGGCCGGAAGCCCGGAGTGGTCAGACCGATTTGCGCTTGATCGCGAGGGTGCCGCCGCTGCGGTTGGCCGGGGGCTTGCCGGGTCCCGCGCGCACACGGCCCTTGATCGGACCCTTGGTCGGCGTTCCCTGAGCCCGGCGCTTGCGGTCCGGGGGCGCATCGCCGCGTTTGGCATGGGCTGGTTTGCCGAAGCCGCGTGGCTTGTCTGCTCCCGATGTATTGGATCGCGGGTTGCCCGACGGCATCTCCTCGGCCTTGCGGTTTTCCACGCGCGGCGGCGCGGGGCGCATGGTCGGCGGTCGCGTGATGCCTGCCGAGGCCGGTCGCGCCTGCGTCAGATCCGGGGTTTCCAGGGTCAGTTCCAGCTTGCGCTGGGCGACATGGATCCGGGCCAGACGTCGGATCGCCGATTCGCTCAGCGCACCGGGCAGATCCACGTGGCTGTAGGTGTCGGTCAGGCCGATGCGGCCGATATCCCGACCCACCAGGCCGCCCTCGTGAGTCAGTGCGCCGACGATTTCGCGCGCGCTGATGCCGTCTTGCCGGCCCACCGGCATGTAATACCGGACCATGTTCTCATCGGGGGCCCGGTTATCGCTGCGTTCCTTGCGCGGTCCCCGCGGCGCGGCGGCACTGGGGGCGCCGGCGTCCGGACGCGGGCGCCGATCCTCGCTGCCGCGGGCCGGGCGCTTGGCCGGTCCGCGATCCTGCGTGAAGGGAACCGTCGAATGGGCGGCTGCCAGCGGATCGAACTGACCGCTGGCCAGAATCGGTGCCATCTCCGTTGCCAGGGCCAGCAGCGCGCTGGCCAGGTCGCGCTCGGAGGTGTTGCAGCGGGCCAGCAGACTGTCCACCAGCGCCGAATGCTGCTCGGAATGGCCGGTGGCCAGGGCCGCCTCGATGCGCGCGGCGAAGCGCGCCTCGCGACTCGCGGCCACGGCCTTCATGTCCGGCAGCGCTTGCGCACGCACCGGCTTGCGGGTCAGGCGCTCGATCTCGTGCAGGATGCGGCGCTTGCGCGGCTCCAGGAACAGGATCGCTCGGCCCTTGCGCCCGGCGCGGCCGGTGCGGCCGATCCGATGCACGTAGGCCTCGGCATCGCCGGGGGCATCGAAGTTGAACACATGGCTGATGCGCGGGACATCGATGCCCCGGGCGGCGACATCGGTCGCGACGATCACGTCCAGGCGGCCATCGCGCAGTTGGGCGACGACCCGCTCGCGCTCGCTTTGCTCGAGGTCGCCGTTCAGCGCTGCCACCGCGTGACCGCGGGCGGCCAGGGCATCGGCGATCTCCTGCGTCTGGGCCTTGGTGCGGGCGAAGACCAGCGCCGCATCGCGGTCGGTTTCCACCTCGAGCATGCGTCCGAGCGCCTCGAGCTTGTGCCGCTGATCGACCAGGCAGTAGACCTGATCGATGTCGGTACCGGCCTCGTTGCCGGCGCCGATGCGGATCTCTTCCGGATTGCGCAGGTGCCGGTGGGCGATGCGGCGGATCGGCGCCGGCATCGTCGCCGAGAACAGCGCTGTCTGGCGCTCGCTCGGCATCTGTTCCAGGATCCATTCGATGTCGTCGATGAAGCCCATGCGCAGCATTTCGTCGGCCTCGTCGAGGACGACCAGTTGCAGCGCGTCGAGCACCAGCGTGCCGCGCTTCATGTGATCGACGACGCGCCCGGGTGTGCCGACGACGATCTGCGGGCCGTGGCGCAGGCGTTGCAGCTGCGCCCCCATCGGTTGGCCGCCGTAGACCGGCAAGATCTCGATGCCGGGGATGCCCGCGGCAAAGTCCCGCAGCGCTGCAGCGACCTGATTCGCGAGCTCGCGCGTCGGCGCCAGGACCATCGCCTGCACCGCGCGGGTGGTCGGATCGATGCGCTCGAGCAACGGCAGGCCGAAGGCGCCGGTCTTGCCGGTGCCGGTCTGGGCCTCGCCCAGCACGTCGCGCCCGCCGAGCAGCGCCGGAATGCAGGCGCCTTGAACCGGGGTCGGTTGGGTGAATCCCAGGCGCTCGAGCACACGGGTCAACGGCTCGGACAACCCGAGCTGGGCAAAAGAGGACAAGTCGGACATGAGGCGGTACTCTAAGGGATGGCCGGAGGCAGCCGGCGTAACGGGGCGCAGCGCGCCAAACGCGACATTATACACAAGGGCGCGCCCAGCCGCGGTCCAACCGCAGCTGGGGCCGGTTTTGGGATTGCACGATCGCCCGGCGTCCCGGGGCCCAGCGCTGCCGGCCGATCGCGGCCGGCAGCCAGACGGTTCAGGCGGCGTGATAGCCGATGATGCGCTCGACCTCGTTCTTCGAGCCCAGGATCACCGGCACCCGCTGATGAATGCCTTGGGGCTGCACGTCCAGGATCCGCTCGCGGCCGGTGCTGCTGACGCCGCCGGCCTGTTCGATCAGCAGGCTCATCGGGTTGGCCTCGTACATCAGGCGCAGCTTGCCTTCCTGCCCCTTGCTCTTGAGCTTCGCGTCCACCGGGTACATGAACACACCGCCCCGGGTCAAAATGCGATGGACTTCGGCAACCATCGAGGCGATCCAGCGCATGTTGAAGTCCTTGCCGCGCAGGCCCTGCGCGCCGGCCAGGCACTCGTCCACATACTTCTGGATCGCCGGCTCCCAGAAGCGGCTGTTCGAGGCGTTGATCGCGAACTCGGCGGTGTCCTCCGGGATCTGCACGTTCTCGTGGGTGAGCAGAAACTCGCCGAAGTCCTTGTCCAGGGTAAACATTTGCACCCCCCGGTCGCGGGTGGCGAAGACCATCATCGTCGATGGGCCGTACAGGCAGTACCCGGCCGCGCATTGCTGGACGCCCGGCTGCAAGAAATCCTCAAGGGTGGGATTGGTCACCCCGGGCGGTGCCTTGATGATCGAAAAGATGGTGCCGACAGACACGTTCACATCGATGTTCGAGGACCCGTCGAGCGGATCGAACAGCACCAGGTAGTGCCCGCGCGGGGCGTTGGGTGGCAGCTGGACGATCTCGTCCATCTCCTCGGAGGCCATGCCGGCGACGTGACCATTGTGGGCCAGCGCCTCGAGGAAGACCTCGTTGGTGATCACGTCGAGCTTCTTCTGCGTCTCGCCCTGGATGTTTTCGGACTCCGCGGAGCCGAGCACCCCGATCAGGTCGCCCTTGTTCACGAGATCCGAGATCTTCTTGCAGGCCACCGCGATGTCGTTCAACAGGCCGGTGAATTCGCCGGTGGCGCCCTGGATCTGGCGCTGGGTCTCGATGATGTAGTTGGTCAGTGTGGTACCGATATGCATGATCTGTTTCCTGGGGTTGGTATTGGGACGGATTTGGGGCGAAGACGGGTCGGTCCTGGGGCGACGGCGCATTGAGGCTGGGCTGGTCTGGTGCGGGCGCGCCCGAAAAAGGTGCGGATGAGCCGATTGCGGGCGGTTCCTGGGCCAGCGTTATCGGCCGTTCCTGGGCCATTGGCCGGGCACACGGCCTCGCCGGTCCGGCCGCGGTCGGTTGGGGTGGGCCGAAGCGGCGGCCGGTGATCGGTCTGCTTGTTTTAAGGCCGAACGGGGCTCCGTTCCGATGGCAAGATCGGGCGTAGTTTAGCAAATGCTGTCGCACTGGTATCCTCTTCGCCCGTTGGTATCGTTTCTGCATGGATGCCGATCAGGAAATCGTGTTTGCCACTGGAGTATCGGATGCCCAAGAACGCGCTATACGCTCAGTCGGGCGGGGTCACGGCCGTGATCAACGCCAGTGCCTGGGGGGTCATCGAGGCTGTGCGGGCCCACCCCTCGCATTTCGGCACTTGCTTCGCCGCGCGCGACGGCATCCTCGGTGTGCTCCACGAGGAGATCATCGATTTGGACCAGGAGGATCCGCTCACTCTCGCGGCGCTGCGTCACACGCCCGGCGGTGCCTTCGGTTCGTGTCGTTTCGATCTCGGCGATCCCGAGCGGGACCGGCGCCAGTACGAGCGTCTGGTCGAGGTGTTCCAGGCCCACGATATCGGCACCTTCTTTTATAACGGCGGCGGCGGCTCGATGGATACGGCCTTGAAGGTCGCCCGCATCGGCGATCTGATGGGCTATCCGATCACCGCGGTCGGCGTGCCCAAGACCATCGACAACGACCTCGACGCCACCGATACCAGCCCGGGCTTCGGTTCGGCGGCGAAGTTCATCGCGACCGTGGTGCGCGAGGCCAGCCTCGATGTCGAATCCATGTACATGAGCTCGACCAAGGTTTTCATCCTCGAGGTGATGGGGCGCCACGCGGGCTGGCTGGCGGCCGCCGCCGCCCTGGCGCAGGAGTACGACGGCCAGCCGCCGATGTTGATCCTGTTCGCCGAGGTGCCCTACGACCAAAACGACTTCCTGAAGCAGCTGAATTTGACGATCGAGCGCCATGGGTATTGCGTGGTGGTGGTGTCGGAGGGGCTGAAGTCGGAGGACGGGACCCTGTTCGCGGTCGCCCAGAGCCACGATGTCTACGCCTATACGCAGTTGGGCGGCGCGGCCCCGCGCCTGGCGGAGGTGATCAAGAAGGAGACGGGCTACAAGCTGCACTGGTCGGTGGTGGACTACATCCAGCGCGCCGCGCGGCATCTGGCGTCCAAGGTGGATGTCGATCAGGCCTATGCGGTGGGCAAGGCGGCCGTGGAGGGGGTGGTCGCCGGCCATCACAGCTTCATGCCGGTAATCCGGCGGGAGACCAGCGTGCCCTATCGCTGGAGCATCAGCCGAGTACCACTGGAACGGGTCGCCAACATTGAACGCGGCATGCCCCGGGCGTTCATCTCCCCCGACGGCTACGGCATCACCCAGGAGTGCCGTGACTACCTGCGTCCGCTGATTGGCGGGGAGGACTACCCGCCGTTCGAGAACGGCTTACCCTGTTATCCGCGCATTCGCGGTGTGACGCGGCCCAAACGCTGCCCCCCGTTTACCGCCGGCCCCTCCTAGGGGGCGCTGAATAGAGCCATCCGGGCGTTCTCGGCGCAGGCTGCGCGGCCCTTGCGATTTGCCGCTGGCCTCAGCATCCATCACCTGCGGTCGATGCTGACGGCACTTCCTTGTGCCGTTAGCGAAACGCCGATCAACCCGCGTTTCTCGTACCGCGCATCGGCAATGCGAATCGCCTATACTGCAATCGAACGAGTTTCGGGCGCGATGGTAGCGGCTGGACGAGTGGGTTGTATCGCGCTCGGGTAACTGGCAGGTCAACCACCCAACCAACCGACCGGAGGAACCCCATGATGAAGCCGAAAAAGCTGCACCCGCGAGCGCTGGTCCTTCTGCTCACCCTGTTCTTGATGATGCTTCCTGCCACGCCCTTGCTGGCCGGAATGCTGGACACCCATACCCTGATCACCACGGCCGGCGCGCAGTCGGAGCGGATGGAACTGGCCCAGCGTCTACAGACGACACAGGCGCAGGACACCTTGGTGCGAATGGGCGTGGATCCGGCAGACGCACAATTGCGGATCGATCGCCTTAGCGACGCGGAAGTGGCGACGCTCAACGCCCGCATGGACGAACTACCGGCCGGCGGCAACGTCCTTGGGGTCGTCGCGGCCGTGTTCATCATTCTGGTGATTACCGACGCGCTCGGGTACACGGACATCTTCAATTTCGTCCGGTCGGAGCGCTGAGCCTCGTGGTAAGGCGGGCCGCGCAAGCGGCCATCCGCCTTCTCCTGCTGGCGGTGGCCCTGGCGATGGTGGCGGGCTGTGCGGTGGCCCCGCAGACAGCGCGTC
The DNA here is from genome assembly GCA_003555285.1 of Thioalkalivibrio sp. The sequence continues at coordinate 11,223 of PWGH01000090.1, read as the reverse complement.
TGGCCGCGACCCCGCCAGCGGGCTTGCCGGAGCGCGTCGAACTGACCGAGACGGCCTTCTTCGCCCAGGAAAAATACCAATGCGGACCCGCGGCACTCGCGACAGTCCTGACCGGTCAGGGGATTCGGGTGAGTGCTGATGACCTGGTCAGCGAGGTCTATGTCCCGGAACGCCAGGGTAGTCTGCAGGCGGAGATGCGAGCCGCGGTGCGGGCACGGGGCCTGGTGGCCTATCGCCTGCGGCCGGAGCTGACCGATCTGCTGACCGAGATCGCCGCCGGGCATCCGGTCCTGGTGTTCCAGAATCTCGGCTTGTCGATCGCTCCCACCTGGCACTATGCGGTGGTCGTCGGTTACGACCTGGCGGCCGACCAGATCATCCTGCGCAGCGGGACCACGAAACGGCATATCAACGAACTCTCCCGCTTCGAACGAACCTGGGCGCGCGGCGAACACTGGGCCTTCGTCGCGGTCGCACCAGACCAATTGCCCGCCACCGCCGAAGCGCTGAACTGGTTGCGCGCGGTGAACGAACTCGAGCAGACCGGGCAACTGGAGGCGGCGAGCATCGGCTACCGGACGGCCATCCAGCACTGGCCGGATCACCCCATCGGTTATCTGGGCCTCGCCAACACCCAGTTCGCGCGCAACGACTACCGTGCCGCCGAGGATCCCCTGCGCGATCTCCTTCGCCAGGAGCCACGCCGGCACGAGGCCTGGAACAACCTCGCCCACGTGTTGGCCGCCCGTGAGTGCGGCCCAGAGGCGCGTGCAGCGGCGGCCTGCGCGGTGGCCCTGGCCCCTACGCCAACCCTGTACGCCCGCACCGCACGCACGGTCCAGGCGATCGGCGATACCGGTACCGACTGCCAGCCTCTGCCGATGTGCCCAGCACCCGAATCCGACGTGCCCACGCAAATGACCGGCGTCTCAGCGGTGCCAGCCGGATCGACCGCCGCGACGCCCTAACACCCCATACGGCTTGGGCACGGCACGGCCTGGGACGCGCTAGATGTCCCTCGGGTTGGCAGTTGTGGGCGTGGGCTGGGGATTTCCCAGGAGTTTCCGGTAAGCTAGCGCAACATTCCGGCTGCCACGCTCATGAACATCACCGCGATCTATCCTGGAACCTTCGATCCGATCACCCACGGCCATACGGATATCGTCCGGCGTGCCGCGCGACTGTTCGAGCGCATCGTGGTGGCAGTGGCCGCAAGCCCGAAAAAGGACCCGACGTTCTCGCTTGCGCAACGGGTGGCGCTGGCGCAGACGGCCCTCGCAGACCTCCCCAATGTCGAGGTCTGCGGCTTCGACATGTTGCTGGCCCGGTTTGCGCGGGAAAATGGCGGCAATGTACTGCTGCGCGGTTTGCGCGCGGTCTCCGATTTCGAGCACGAGTTTCAGTTGGCGGCGATGAACCGCCAACTGGCCCCGGAGGTGGAGACGATGTTCCTGACACCGGCGGAAGAGTACAGCTTTGTGTCCTCCAGTCTGGTGCGGGAAATCGCCCGTTTGGGCGGAGACGTTTCAAACTTCGTCAGTCCGGCCGTTGTACATGCCCTGGCCGAACGCTATCCCAATGCCTGATCCGGCCGCGGGAAAGCCGCCGATTCCACAGCCCGAGGTGCATCCATGGCCCTGATCATCACCGACGAGTGCATCAATTGCGATGTGTGCGAACCCGAATGCCCGAACAGTGCCATTTCGGCGGGTGACGAGATCTATGTGATCGATCCCAAGTTGTGCACCGAGTGCGTCGGTCATTACGATGAGCCGCAGTGTGTCCAGGTCTGTCCCGTGGATTGCATTCCATTGGATCCGGACCACCCGGAAACGCCGGAAGAATTGATGGTCAAATACGAGAAGTTAACGGCAACCTGAGGCCTTCGCCCATGTCTGCCCGTCCACGACTCTTTGCTGGTGCGTTCTTCTGTACCGTGTCTCGGCTCCGGGCACTGGCCTTCCTTGGTTTCCTGCTGATCTTCAACCCGGCGGCGCAGGCCGGTCCGGGTGAGCACGCCCTGGCCAGCGCGCATCCACTGGCCTCGGCGGCGGGCGAATGGGTGTTTGCGGCCGGGGGTAACGCCTTCGATGCGGCGGTCGCGATCACCGCGGCGCTGGGGGTGGTCGAGCCCTACGGGTCCGGACTCGGTGGCGGTGGTTTCTTTTTGCTGCATCAGGCGAACCAAGACCGCTCGATCTTTCTGGATGGCCGGGAAACGGCACCGGGGGCGGCCTACCGGGACCTCTATCTCGACGCCGCTGGCGAGGTGATTCCGGGCTTGTCGTTGGACGGCGCGCTGGCCGCGGGGATCCCGGGGATGCCCGCGGCCCTGGTGCATCTGGCGCAGGCGTACGGGCGGTTGGAGCTGAAACAAAGCCTGGCACCGGCCATTCGACTCGCCGAGCAGGGGTTCCCGGCGGATGAACGCTTCCTGCAGATGGCCGCCTTCCGCTTGCAGGCGCTGCGCGATGGGGCGGATGCGGCGGAGATCTTTCTGCGCGCCGGCGCACTGCCCGAGGAAGGTGCACTGATTCGGCAGCCGGACCTGGCCGCCACCTTGCAGCGACTGGCGCAATCGGGTCTGGCGGGGTTTTACCAGGGCGAGACCGCGCAGCGGCTGGTGGCCGGGGTGCGGGCCGCCGGCGGCCTCTGGACCCTGGAGGATCTGGCGGGCTACCAGGTCGTCGAACGCACGCCGGTGGTGCTCGAATACCAGGGTGCCCGGATCACAACCGCACCGCCACCGTCTTCCGGCGGCATCGCCATCGGCCAGATTCTGAACATCCTGCGCGCCGCGGGCGATGATCGGGACGTGGATCTGGAGCCGCGCGCGGACGCTGCCGTCGAGCAGGTGCATTGGCTGGTCGAGGCGATGCGCCGGGCCTACCGCGACCGGGCGGTGTACCTCGGGGATCCGGATCATGTGGTCATCCCGGTGTCGCGTTTGCTATCCCAATCCTATGCCGATGCCTTGGCGGCCGACATCGACCCGGAACGCGCTACACCCAGCGCTGAGTTGCCGTTGTTGTCAGCCGCGGCGCGAGCCACCGCGGCGGGGCTGGCGGGTGAGAGCCAACAGACCACGCACTTCTCGGTCGTCGATGCCGACGGCAATCGGGTGGCGGCCACCATCACGCTCAATTACCCTTTCGGATCGGGTTTCGTGCCCGAAGGCACCGGGGTGCTGCTGAACAATGAGATGGATGACTTCTCGATTCGTCCCGGCACGCCCAACGTCTATGGCCTGATCGGATTCGAGGCCAATGCCATTGCGCCGCATCGGCGTCCGCTGTCCAGCATGAGTCCGGCCTTCGTCGAGACACCAGAGCGCCTGGTCATCCTCGGCACCCCCGGGGGCAGCCGGATCATTACCATGGTGCTGCAGGCCATCCTGGCCACGTTGGACGGCGCCGATGCCGCCGAGATCGTGCAGCGGCCACGCTTTCATCACCAGTACCTGCCGGATCGCATCGAGTTTGAAGTGAGTGCGTTCAGCACCTCGATGCAGAAGGACCTGGCTGCCCGGGGGCATGTGCTGGCACCGCAGCTGCGCCCCTTCGGCAACATGCAGGTCGTCCTCTGGGATCGGATCGATGATCGGCTGGAGGCGGCCTCGGATCCGCGCGGCGATGGCGCCGCCCTGGTCCTGCCCCGGCACTGAAGCCGCTTTCAACACCGGTAGGCTCCGGTTCATTGATCGCCGCCACCCGGGGGATTACCAACCGGGGGGATGAAGGGCGGGCCACGGAAAACACGGAAATCACGGAAAATAAAATAAAATAAAATAAAATTAATTCAATTCCCTTTTCCGTGATTTCCGTGTTTTCCGTGGCGGATCTAACGTTGGCCTCAGGGCTCGAAAAAAAACGGCCCCGAAGGGCCGCCTGTGCTGCAGAGCCGGCTTTGATTTGCCGGTTTCGGTCGCTCGGATCAGAAGTCGCCGGTGACGCCCGCTTCGACGATCTCATAGATCACGTCCCGGACCCGCACCGCCAGGGGCTCAAGTTCCGGGGTGAGTTCGACGGCGTGCAGCATCATGTCCATGTTCATCGTAGTGATCCAGCCCTGACCCTCGGCATCTTCGACCACCGCGATGCGGCAGGGCAGGAATCCGGAGAAGATGATGTCGAATTCCACCATATCCCGGGCAATCAGGGCATCGCAGAAGGCCAGGATGCGGATGTAGTTCGATTCCTGACCCATGGCCTTGACCTGCTCGGACAGCGGCAGATCGGCCACCATCTGGAAGTTCAGCAGGTTGGCGCGCAGCTGCATGGATTCGACCGCATCGTGCACCGAGACACCATCATCGATCTTCCATTTCTGGATGCTGTGCTGGACCATCTGTTGCATCATTTGCGCGTCCATTTCCATCGGCGGCGCCGACTCGGCGGACGATTGGGCGCTCACCATCAGGCCGAGGGCCAGCATCAGCGTCACAAGCATTTTCTTCATCAAGAATTCTCCAGGTGGGTTCATCGCCGGGGTGTGGCATTAAGGGGTGTGCCACTGAACCAGACGTTTCAGGGATGAACGATATTCCGGTCGAGCATCACTCAAGACCGGAGGCCGTTCGGGTCGCGCCGGCTCAGAGGTCCAGCAGCATGCGGCCGGGGTCCTCCAGCGATTGCTTGATCGTGACCAGGAAGCGAACCGCATCCGCGCCGTCGATCAGCCGGTGATCGTAGGATAAGGCCACGTACATCATCGGCCGAATAACCACTTCACCTTCATGTGCGACCGGACGTTCCTGGATCGCGTGCATGCCGAGGATCGCACTCTGCGGCGGGTTCAGAATGGGCGTGGATAACAGCGAACCGAACACTCCGCCGTTGGTGATGGTGAAGGTGCCACCGCGCAGATCGTCGAGATCCAGGCGTCCATCGCGGGCGCGTTCGGCGAAGGTGCGGGTCTGCTTCTCGACATCGGCCAGGGACAGCCCTCCGGCGTCGCGCAGCACCGGGACCACCAGGCCGCGCGGTGAAGACACGGCGATGCCGATGTCGCTGTAGTGGTGGTAGACGATCTCGTTACCGTCCAGCGCCGCGTTGACGATCGGGAAGCGGCGCAGGGCCTCGGCGCAGGCGCGAACGAAGAAACTCATGAAGCCGAGCCGGACGCCGTGGCGTTTCTCGAACGCGTCCTTGTGGCGGGCGCGTAGCCCCATCACCGCCGACAGATCGACCTCGTTGAAGGTGGTCAGCATCGCGGTGGTCTGGGTGGCCTCGAGCAGGCGTTCTGCGATGCGCGCGCGCAGCCGGGTGAGCGGCACCCGTTCCTCCGGGCGAGCCCCGCGTGCCAGGGTGGCGCCCGACGCGGGTGCCGCCGCCGGGGTGGGGGCCGGGGGTGCAGGACGCGCTGGCGCCTCACGAGGCGGTTCAGGCTTCGCCGTCGCGGGGGCGGCCTCCCGTTCGGCCCGAGCGCGTTCCACGTCTTCCTTCAGCACCCGGCCGTCGGGGCCGGTGCCGGCGATCGATTCGGCGGCCAGTCCATGTTCGGTCAACAGGCGTCGGACGGCCGGGCTCGGCGGCGGGGCGGCGCCCGGCTCGGGGCCCCCCGAGTCCGGCATTTCCGGGTCTGGCATTTCCGGGTCCGGCGGTTCAGGTGCGGTCTCGGAGGGCTTCGGTACGGTCTTGGGCGCGGGGGCCGCCTCGGCCGGTGGGGTGTCGGCCGAGGCGGCACCGGGGGTGATGTAGCCGAGGATCGTGTCCGCCTCGACCACTGCCCCTTCCTCGACGGCGTAGTCATTGAGGATGCCGTCGGCGGGGGCCGGGACCTCCAGCATCACCTTGTCGGTTTCCAGTTCGACCAGGGGCTCGTCGCGCCGGATCCGGTCTCCCGGCTTCTTGTGCAGGGTGACGACCGTGGCATCGGCGACGGATTCCGGCAGCTCGGGGACCCGCAGGGCGGTACGTTCAGAGGACATGGCGATTCCTTGGCGCTTGCGGTTACACGGTGGGTCGGGGGGTGTCCCGGGCGGTGATCGGCGCGAAGCTGCGACGCAGCAGTTCCTTCAGCTGGGCCTTGTGGACCTCGGGATAGCCCACGGCGGGTGCGGCCGCCGCGGGGCGCGCGACCGCATGCAGCCCGGTCCCACGCCGCTTCAGTAGCACGTTCAGCCGTGGCTCCACGAAACCCAGGTACCCCTGATTCTCCGGCTCGTCCTGGACCCACACGAATTCGCTGGCTTGGTCGTAGCGCTCCAGAATCTGCTCCAGCGCGGCCTCGGGGAAGGGGTAGCACTGCTCGAGCCGCACGATGGCGATGTGGGGGTGCTCGGCCTCGCGTTTGGCCTCGATCAGGTCGTAATACAGGCGCCCCGCGGTCAGCACGATGCGCTGCACCGCCTGCGGCGCCGGGGCGTCGACATCGTCGATGACCACCTGGAACCGGCCGGTGGCCAGATCCTCCAGATGGCTGACCGCGAGCTTGTGGCGCAACAGGCTTTTCGGGGTCATCACCACCAGCGGTTTGCGGTACGGGCGCAGCAGCTGCCGACGCAGCAGGTGAAACATCTGGGCTGGCGTGGTCGGCACACAGACCTGCATGTTTTCCTGGGCGCACAGCTGCAGGAAGCGCTCGGGGCGGGCGGAGGAATGCTCGGGACCCTGGCCCTCGTAGCCGTGCGGCAGCAGCAGGACCAATCCGCACAGGCGATCCCATTTCTGCTCGCCGGAACTGATGAACTGGTCGATGACCACCTGGGCCCCATTGGCGAAGTCGCCGAACTGCGCCTCCCAAAGCACCAGCGCGTTCGGCGATGCGGTGGCGTAGCCGTATTCGAAGGCCAACACCGCCATCTCGGAGAGCAGGGAGTCGTTCACCAGAAAGCGCGGGTTCTCGGGGTCGAGTTGGCGCAGTGGAATGAAGGTCTGACCCGTTTCCTGGTCGTGCAACACCGAATGCCGGTGGAAAAAGGTCCCGCGCCCGGAATCCTGGCCTGACAGGCGCACCCGATAGCCGTCCTGAACCAACGTGGCGTAGGCGAGGGTCTCGGCGGTGCCCCAATCGAGGGCTTGGGCGCCGACCGCCATCGCGTCGCGCGCCTCCAGGATGCGGCGCACCCGGGGGTGCACCACGAAGCCCTCGGGCAGCTCGTTCAGGCGCTGCAGCAGCGCCCCGAGCCGGTCGGCGGGGACGCCGGTGACGATGTGCTGATCCCACGGCTGCCCGATGAATGGGGCCCAGTCGGTACGATGGATCGCGGTATCGACGTCCTCCCGCTCGATCAGGCCGGGGACCACGGGCGTCTCGGCCTCCAGCAGTTTTCGGTAGCGGGTCCGCATCTGTTCGGCGGCTTCGGCCTCGAGTACGCCCTGCTCGATCAGGTGTGTGGCATAGCGCTCGCGGGTGGTCGGCAACGCGCGAATGGTGCGGTACATCTGCGGCTGCGTGGCCGCCGGTTCATCGGCCTCGTTGTGTCCCTGGCGCCGGTAGCACACCAGGTCGATCACGACGTCCTTGCCGAAGCGGATGCGGTAATCGAGTGCGAGCTGGGTCACGAAGACCACGGCCTCGGGATCGTCCCCGTTCACGTGGAAGATCGGGGCGCTGACCATCTTCGCGACGTCGGTCGCATAATACGACGACCGGGCGTCCTTCATGGTGCTGGTGGTGAAGCCGATCTGGTTGTTCACCACGATGTGGACCGTGCCCTTGGTCGAGAAGCCCCGGGTCTGCGACATGTTCAGCGTTTCCATCACCACGCCCTGGCCCGCGAAGGCCGCGTCGCCGTGGATCACCACCGGCATCACCTTCTCGCCCTGGCGGTCGTGGGTGCGCACCTGGCGCGCGCGCACCGACCCCGCCACCACCGGGCCCACGATCTCCAGGTGCGACGGGTTGAAGGCCAGCGCCAGACGCACCTGACCGCCGAGGGTCTGCACCGCGCTGGAAAAGCCCAGATGGTATTTCACGTCCCCGGTGCCGCGGTTGCGGCTGGGCCGGCCCTCGAATTCGTTGGCCAGTTCCCGCGGCGACTTGCCGAAGGTGTTCACCAGCACGTTCAGGCGTCCGCGGTGGGCCATGCCGACGACGATTTCCTCCATGCCCCGGGCGCCACTGCGCTGAATCAGCGCATTCAGCAGCGGAATCAGGCTTTCGGCCCCCTCCAGCGAGAAGCGCTTCTGCCCGACATAGCGGTGGTGCAGGTAGTGTTCCAGGCCCTCGGCGGCGGTGATGCGCTCGAGGATCGCGATCCGGGTGGCGTCGTCGAAGCCGAAGCGGCCGCGCACCGATTCGAGGCGCTGTTGCAGCCACCGTTTTTCCTCGGTGGAGGTCAGGTGCATGAACTCGGCACCGATGCTGGCGCAATAGGTATCCCGCAGGATCGCCTCGATCTGGTCCAGGCGCGCCGGATTCGGGCCATGCAGCGAGCCGGGGTCGAAGGTCTGCTTCGGGTCGACCTCGTCCAGCTGGTGGTAGCTGCGGGAGAGTTCCGCCGGTGGCTCCGCGCCATTGCGGGCCAGGGGATCGAGCTTCGCCGCGAAATGCCCGAGGAACCGGTGGGAGTTGATGTATTGCAGCACCCGGACCTGCAGGCGCTCCACCTGCAGATCGTGGACGTTGAAGCAGTCCCGATCCTCGACTCGGCGCCGGGGGACGGGGCCGGGTTCGCGGTCGAGCACGCTGAAATAATCCGCCCAGCTTGCCGGCACCGATTCGGGATCGGCCAGGTACTGATCGAACAGGTCTTCGGCAAAGGCCATGCTGTCCGGATGCAGGTCCATGCGGCGCAGCAGGGCCAGGGCCTGGGGTCGAGAGGGAGGTTCGTTCATGCCCTTCCTTGACTGTTTGGAGTCATCACGACGGATTGAGAGCCTGTCGGGTTCAGCTTAACGCGAACGGCTCGGGATTTCCGCGTCTCGCGCCGATTTCGCACACATGATTCCATGCCCCTTTGATAGTATTCGCCGATGGATGTTTCCCGTTTGCTCGATCCCCTGAATCCCGCCCAGCGCGAGGCCGTCGCCGCGCCGCCTGAACCCACCCTGATCCTGGCCGGCGCCGGCAGCGGCAAGACCCGCGTGCTGGTGCACCGCATCGCCTGGCTGATCGAGGTCGAGGGCGTCGCGCCCTGGCGTCTGCTTGCGGTCACCTTCACCAACAAGGCGGCGAACGAGATGCGCGGCCGCATCGCGACGCTGCTCGATCAGCCGGTCGGTGGCCTGTGGGTGGGCACCTTCCATGGCCTCGCCCATCGGCTGCTGCGCCAGCACTGGCAGGAGGCCCGACTGCCGGAGGCGTTCCAGATCCTGGACAGCGACGACCAGCTGCGCCTGGTCCGACGGGTGCTGCGCGCGCTGCAGATGGACGAGGCGCGCTGGCCGCCCCGCCAGGCCCAGTGGTTCATCAATGCGCGCAAGGACGAGGGCCAGCGGCCCGAGCACCTGCCCGACAGCGGCGATCCGATCTCGCGCCAGTGGGTGCGCGTGTACACCGCCTACGAACAGGCCTGCACCCGGGCCGGCGCGGTCGATTTCGCCGAGCTGCTGCTGCGCGCGCTGGAGCTGCTGCGCGACAACGCGGAACTCCTCGCCCATTACCAGGACCGCTTCCGGCACCTGCTGGTCGACGAGTTCCAGGATACCAACGATATCCAGTACGCCTGGCTGCGCCTGCTCGCGGGCACGGCGTCGCCGATCTTCGCGGTCGGCGACGACGACCAGTCGATTTATGGTTGGCGTGGGGCCCGTATCGAGAACCTGCAGCACTTCCAGCGCGACTACCCCGGCACCCGGGTGATCCGCCTGGAACAGAACTACCGCTCCAGCGCGAACATCCTGAACGTTGCCAACGCGCTGATCCGGAACAATCAGGGGCGCCTGGGCAAGGAACTGTGGACCGAGGGCCACGCCGGCGCGCCGGTGCGGGTGTTCGCCGCGATCAACGAGCAGGACGAGGCCCGCTTCGTCTGCGAAACCATCGTCCGCCATGCCGAGCACGGCGGCCTGTACCGGGAATGCGCGATCCTGTATCGCTCCAACGCACAGTCGCGGGTGCTCGAGGAGACGCTGATCGCCCGGCGCATGCCCTACCGCGTCTACGGCGGCTTGCGCTTTTTCGAGCGCCAGGAGATCCGCGATGCGTTGGCCTATCTGCGCCTGAGCGGCAACGTGCACGACGATTCCGCCTTCCTGCGCGTGGTGAACCAGCCGCCGCGGGGTATCGGCGACAAGACGCTGGAGGATCTGCGCCAGCTCGCGCAGCGCCAGGAGCTCAGCATGCATCAGGCCGCCGCGATCGCGGTCGAGGACGGGCTGCTGTCCGGGCGTGCGCGCAATGCCGTCGGCGGGTTCCTGCAACTGGTGGCCCGCCTGCATCAGGAACTGGTGCCCTTGCCGCTGCCGGCGCAGGTGGAGCGGGCGATCCTTCACTCCGGGCTGCGCGAGCATTTCGCGAACGAGAAGGGCGAGCGGGGTCAGGTCCGCCTGGAGAACCTGGACGAATTGATCGGCGCGGCGCGGGCCTTCGAGCAGGAACTCTCGGCGGGTTCGGACAGTGAGGCGATGGGCCTGAGCGAGTTCCTCGCGCATGCCGCGCTCGAGGCCGGCGAGGGTGCCGCCGATCCCGACGAGGACGCGGTGCAGTTGATGACCCTGCATTCGGCGAAGGGCCTCGAGTTCCCGCTGGTCTTCGTGGTCGGGCTCGAGGAGGGCCTGTTTCCGAACGCGCGTTCCTTGGAGGAACCCGGACGCCTGGAGGAGGAACGCCGCCTGGCCTACGTCGGCATGACCCGGGCCGAGCGCGAACTCTACCTGACCCATGCCGAGAGCCGGCGCCTGTACGGGCGAGAATCCCGCAACTCCCCCTCGCGCTTTCTGAATGAACTGCCGCGGGAGTTGGTCGAGGAACTGCGCCCGCAGGCGCGTGCCCAGCCGGCCGGCCGCTTCGCCGGCCTGAGCCGCGGGTCCGGGGTCGATCCCCAGCAGGTGGCGGCCGCCGAGGCCGGCCTGCGCATGGGCGCCCGGGTGCGCCACGCCAAGTTCGGCGAAGGCGTGATTACCCAGTTCGAGGGTGGCGGCACGTCCGCCCGGGTTCAGGTCAACTTCGCACACGCCGGCGCCAAGTGGCTCGTCCTCAGCTTCGCCCGCCTCGAGCCCATCGCCTGACCCTTACCCCAAGCCGTGCGCAGGCCGGGCCCGGCGCCGCGGGGCCACCGAGGTGGGTGCCCGAGCCGTGCGGGGTACGCCCGGTCCGGACACGCTCAAGTCGTCCCTG
>PWGH01000089.1 GCA_003555285.1 Thioalkalivibrio sp. | reverse complement strand
GTTCGTCCAGCAGCCGGTCGAATTCCTCCTCGCTGATGTCATTTCCGGTGTCCGGTGCTGAGGCCGCGACCGGTTTGCCCTCACCCCCTTGCATCGCGTCCAGCAGCGCTTCGAACTCGGCATCGGTGATATCGTCGTCGGGGACCGTGGCGTCGGAAGCGTTGCTCGCCACCGGCGTCGGGGCGACCGAAGGAGCCGCGGCCGGCGCCGGCGCGCTGGCGTTCTCGGGCGGCACCCGCGGGCCGGCCGGAACCGCCAGTGCCTTCAACCGGGCCAGCAGGCCATCGTCGGCCGGCGCCGGCTCTTCGCCGGCCCGAATCTCCTGGAACATTCCCGTGACCACATCGGTGACCTGGAGCACCGCGTCCATCAGCTCGCCGTCCAGCTCCCGTTGGCCTTGTCGCAGGACGTTGAAGACGTCCTCGGCGCGATGGCACACCGCCACCAGGCTGTTCAGGTTCAAAAATCCGGCTCCGCCCTTGACGGTGTGAAAGCTGCGAAACACCGCATTCAGCAATTCCTGATCCTGCGGGTTCTGCTCGAGCGCGACCAGCTGTTCACTCAGCCCATCGATCAGTTCCCCCGCCTCCACCAGAAAGTCCTGAAGGATTTCGTCGTCCGTATCCAGGCTCATCCCCTACCCCTGCGTTCTTCTTCTGACATCAAACTGCCGCATTGCCCTGAGCCGCGACCGCCGGCTTCGATTGCAAGCGCAGGACCCCTGGACCCCACACCGTACCGATCGGCCTGGCACCCCAGGGTTTATAAACCCCAGGCCTGAATAACTCCGAGCCTAAAACCCCAGGCTCGACAGCAAATCGTCGACCCCATCCTGACCGGTGATCACCTCACTGACATCCGAGGTTCCCGGCACCGCCGGTCCGGTCCCGCGCGTCGCCGCATCCCGGGACGACTGCTCCTTGTTCTTGATCTGCTCCGGCGTCGACAGCCGCTCGCCGGAGATGCGCACCAGGCCCACCAGATTCTTCTCCACATCCTGGACCAGGTCGATCACCTTGCGAATGACCTGCCCGGTGAGGTCCTGGAAGTCCTGGGCCATCAATACATCCGAGAGGTTGCTGCGGATGGATTCACCGTCGGCCACACTGCGTTCCAGAAAGGCGGTCAATTCCTGGCTCAGCACGCGAAACTCCTCGGCCGAGAGCTCGCGATTGCGGAAGCGTCCCCAGGTTTCGCCCAGGGCTTCGGCATGCCGGCACAGCCCCTCCACCATCGGCAGGCTTTCTTCCACCGCATTCAGCGTGCGATGCGCCGATTGTTCGGTCATCGCGACCACATAATTCAACCGCTCCTTGGCATCGGGAATCTCGGTCTGCGCAATCTCCGAGAGCCGGGAGTCCAGGCGGAAGGCATTCAGGGCCTCGTGCAGATCCCGCGTCAGCTTGCCCAGCTCCTCGAACAGCAGGCTCTCGTGCATCCGGCCCAGCTCCTCGATCAGCCGGTTGGCACCCGCCTCGTCGCCCGCCTCGATGAAGCGGACCAGCTGCCGAGCCTTTTCGAGCTGGAGCGATCGGATCTCGGCCTCCTTGCGCGCGACATCCTCTTCGACTTCCCGATGCGGCATCGCGCTCAGCTCCCGGCTTCGATGCGCTCGAAGATCTTCTCGATCTTCTCGCGCAGTGTATCGGCGGTAAACGGCTTGATGATGTAGCCGTTCACGGCATTCTCCGCCGCCTCGACGATCTGGTCGCGCTTGGCCTCGGCCGTGACCATCAACACTGGCAGGTGCTTCAGATTGGGATCGGCGCGGACCGCCTTCAGCAACTCGATGCCCGGCATGTTGGGCATGTTCCAGTCGGTGAGTAGAAAGTCGTAATTGCCGTTCTTCAGCATCGGGAGTGCCGTGCTGCCGTCATCGGCCTCCGAGGTGTTGTTATAACCAAGATCCCGCAGCAGATTCTTGATGATGCGGCGCATCGTCGAGAAATCGTCCACGATCAGGATCTTCATGTTCTTGTCCACACTGACCTCCACCTTTATCCAGTACACCCGAACGGCCGTTCGGCCGCCCATGGTAATGCAAAGCCGGCAACGGGCACGGCCTCAATCGGTCTTCACCACCCGTCCGGTCCAGTCCGCCATCCGCGCGCGCAGACGAACCAGCGCTTGGCCGTGCAATTGGCAGACCCGGGATTCGCTGACCCCCAGGACCTCGCCGATCTCGCGCAGATTGAGTTCGTCGTCATAGTACAGGGACATCACCAGCTTCTCCCGTTCCGGCAGGCGCGCGACCTCCCGAGCCAAACCCGCCTGAAAGTCCTCCGCCTGCAACTGCTGCAGCGGATCCGGCACGTCACCGGCAAAGCGCGCTTCCCCCTCGGACTCCGGTTCGAACAGATCCTCGAAGCTCATCACCCGACAGCAGACCGAATCCTGCAACATCCGCTGGTACTCCGGCAGACCAACGCCCAGTTCCTCCGCAACCGCCTGCGGTTGGGCCTCCCGCCCCTCCCGATTCTCCACCGTGCGCAGCGCCGCGCTGACCCGACGCGCATTGCGATGCACCGAACGCGGCGTCCAGTCCGAACGGCGCACCTCGTCCAGCATCGCGCCGCGGATGCGGATGCCCGCGTAGGTCTCGAAGCTGGCCCCCTGGCCGGCATCATAATGGCGCGCCGCCTCCAGCAGCCCGACCACACCGGCCTGGATCAAGTCGTCGACCTGCACGTCCGCGGGCAGGCGCCCCAGCAGATGATAGGCAATGCGCTTGACCAGTGGGACATGCTCCTCCACCAATCGATTGCGGTCCGTGCGTTCGGTCGCGTACATGGCTAGTCCGTGACGGCTCGCGCCTCATGATCGCTGCGCATCGAACCGACCAGACGTTCGACGAAGAACTCGATCCGTCCGCTGCTGCCGCCAGCCATGGGCCAGGTATCGACCTGACGCGCCAATTCCTGGAATGCTCGGGCCGCACTGCTGCCGGGAAACGCCTCCACCACCGCCTTTTGCCGCTGCACCGCCTTGCGCAGGTATTCGTCCTGCGGGATCGCACCGGCGAACTCCAGCGTTACGTCGAGGAAACGATCGCAGACGGTGGTGAGCTTGCGAAACAGCGTTCGGCCCTCCTCGGGACCGCGCACCATGTTCGCCAGCACCCGCACCCGGGGCAGACCGTGATCCCGGCTCAGCACCTTGATCAGGGCATAGGCATCGGTGATCGACGCCGGCTCGTCGCAGACCACGACCAGCACTTCCTGCACCGCGCGGCAGAAACTCAGCACGCTGTCGTGCAGCCCCGCCGCGGTATCGACCAGCAGCACGTCGACCGGCCGGTGGAGTTCGCTGAAGGCGCGGATAATGCCGACATGCTCGGCCGGGCTCAGGTCCGCCATGCGCGCGACCCCCGAGGCCGCCGGGATGATCGACACGCCGGCCGGCCCGGTCACCAGGATCTCGTTCAGGCCCATTTCGCCGTCCAGCACATGCGACAGGTTATAGCGCGCCTGCAGACCCAGCAGCACATCGACGTTAGCCAGACCGAGATCGGCATCCATCAGCAGCACCTGACGGCCGTTCTGGGCCAGCGCCACCGCCAGATTCACCGACACGTTGGTCTTGCCCACGCCACCTTTGCCGCTGGCCATCGCGATCACCTGCACGGGACGGGGACCCTGCATTCGGCGCAGTCCGGCGGCTTGATCATTGGATGGAGGCATAAGGGCTCCGATGGCGCTGGACGGGAAGTGTGAGGGCGATCGCCTCGGCGGGATCACGAAGGGTGCGGGCCGTATCGCCGGCCGCGCGAGGGTGCAAGCCCCGGGAGTCGAGCCCCGCGTCGTCGCCATCCTGGGCCGCAGAACCGGGGCCTTCAACGCCTGGATCTTCAAAACCTTGGGTCTCGACCACCTGGGTCTCCCCGACCAGGGTGATCGCGTGGCTGATCAGGCGCTGGACCCGTGCCACCTGCAGGTCCTCCGGAACCCGCTGGCCCTCGCTGACGTACATCAGCGGCAACTCCCCGCGGCACAACGCGGAAAAGGCCGGCCCGAGGCTGGCCGCCTCGTCGACCTTGGTCAGCACGGCGCCATGCAGCGGCAGGTGCCCGAAGGCGCGGAAGGTTTCTTCCAGTACCGCCTGCTGCGTGTTGGCGGCGACCACCAGCAGGGTGCGCAGCCGGGGAATGGCAGTCAGCCCGGCCATGTCCTCCATCAAATGCAGATCACGCTGACTCATTCCTGCCGTATCCACGAACACGCGTTGTTTTTCGCCCAGACCCGACAGGATATCCCCCAACTCGCGTCCTGTCTTGGCCAGATGCACCGAGACTCCCAGGATCTGCCCGTAGGTCTGCAATTGCCGGTAGGCGCCGATGCGGTAGGCATCGGTGGTGACCAGCGCCAGCGACTGCCGGCCGTGCCGCTGTACATGCAGGGCCGCGAGCTTGGCCACCGTGGTCGTCTTGCCCACGCCACTCGGACCGACCAGGGCCACGACACCGTCCCCGTCCAGGCGGGATTCGGGAGCGGCCGGAATTCGCAGCGCCAGTCCCGCCAGGGCCTCGCGCCAGCTGTACTCCGGGCTGTCCCCGTGGCGCACACCGGCGGCAATCGTTCGGGCCAGATCGCCATCCAGACCCAGGTGCTCCAGGCGGTGGATCAGCTGCGCCTTCTCCGGCTCGCGCTGGCGCAGGTCGTTCCAGGCGAGACTCGCCAGCTGATCGTGCAGCATCATCCGCAACGCGCCGATCTCCTGCTGCATCGCCGCCAGCGCCGGATCCTGAGACCAGACGATCTGGCGTTGCCGCGACGCCGCCGCGGTCGGCCCCGGCCGGGTGGCCGACGACGGGCGCTGGCCGGCCTCGGCGCGTGTTGCATCGAACCGGGTTGCATCCGGCGCTGGGGTATTCGCCGCGGATGAACCGGCCCCAGCGGAACCCCCTGGCCCATCGGGCGCCGTCCCCTGTGAACGAGGCGCCCGCGCGCCGGGCGCCTTCGGCAGCAGCGGCTCCAGCACCGCGTCGGCCCCACCGGGCATCCCGGGCGTACGCGCCGGATCGACTCGACCCGAATCCATGGGACCCGAATCCATGGGACCCTGGGCCTCGAAACGCGGTGCGTCCCTCCCCGGCCGGTCCGAGCCAAAGGAATTCGATTCTGTTTGATCCCACTGGGTCTGACCCCAGCGGTCGGAATCGAAGCGCCGGCCCCGCCCGGTCCGGTCCGAATCCGGCTCCCCGTGCCCGTGCCCATGAACGGAGCCAAAGGGCGCGCCCGAGGCGCCGGAACGATCCTCGAGTTCGGCCTCACCGGCCATCTCGGAGACCAGTTCCTGGTCGTAATCGATGGCCGAGACGATCTCGATGCCACCCTCGACCCGGCGGCTGGAGAGGATCACCGCATCCGGCCCCTGCTCGTCCCGCACGATGCGGATCGCCTGGCGCATGTCCGCGGCAAAAAAGCGTCTGATCTTCATAAGCTCAATCCATCCATGCCCGTTATCCTGCTGCTACCGCGTACGGCCCATTCCTGTTCCGTATCCTCGCGGCCTACTTCGTATCCTCACGGCCGACGGTGGCGACGATCCGGATGCGCTTGTTGTCCGGAATCTCCGTGTAGGCCAGCACATGCAGGCTCCGCACGGCGGATCGCAACCAGCGGGCCATCCAGGGACGAATGTCCGGAGAGACCACCACCACCGCCGGTTCGTTGGCCATCTCTTGCCGCTGCGCGGCCTCGGCGATGGATTTCTGGAGCCGCTCGGCCAGGCCGGGTTCGATGCCCAGGCCACCGCCGTTGGCCCCTTGAGACGACGTCTGCAAGATCTGTTCCAGCGCTGGGTCGAGCGCGATCAAAGGCAGCTCCGGCGCGGTTCCCAGGATGTTCTGCACGATCGAGCGGGCCAGGCTCACCCGTACCGCTGCGGTCAGAACGCCGGGATCCTGACTCTTGACGCCATGTTCCGCCAAGGTTTCGGCGATGCTGCGCATGTCCCGGATCGCGACCTGCTCGGACAACAGGTTCTGCATCACCTTCAGGACCACGCCCAGGCTGAGCGTCTTCGGCACCAGGTTCTCGGTCAGCTTCGGCGACTGGCGCCCGAGCACGTCGAGCATGTGCTGAACCTCCTCGTGACCGAGCAGCTCGTGAGCGTGCTCCTTCAGCAGCTGCGACAGGTGGGTCGCCACCACCGTGCCCGCGTCGACCACGGTGTAGCCCAGGCCCTGCGCCTGCTCGCGCAGCGCGGGATCGATCCACACCGCGTCCAGCCCGAAGGTCGGATCCTTGGTGGCGGTTCCCTGGATGTCGCCGAAGACACGCCCGGGATTGATCGCCAGCTCCTGGTCGGGGAAGACTTCGCCCTCGCCGGCGGTCACCCCGGTCAGCGTGATGCGGTAGTGGTTCGGGCCGAGATCCAGATCGTCCCGGATGTGCACCG
>PWGH01000311.1 GCA_003555285.1 Thioalkalivibrio sp. | reverse complement strand
TTCGATCATCTATCGTCTCGTGAACACGGATATTCGTATTTTGGTCGTTCGGCATCAGCATCGCGACCCAGAGCATGGTGGCCACCGCCGCTGAAGCCCCCGGGCAATGGCCGGACTGGGTTCCTTTTACGCCGCGGCGATGGATGATCTGGTGATCGAGCGGCGAAGGCAGCGAGGCAATGAAGTGCGCCGAATCGCACCCGCCTGAAACGGACCCAGAAGGCAGCCGCCGAGTTGTTCGGTCGAAGCGTGAATGCCTTCAGCCGGCATGAGTGGGGGGAGTGGATCCGCTCCGAGCGGCGGTAAAGTTTCTGCGGGTGCTGGATCGTCATTCGGAATTGCTGGACGAAGCGAGGCGGTCCTGAAGCCGTGATTTGTAATGTTGCATCCTTCTGATCGGTCACGTCACTGACCTTCGGCACTGGCAAACCCGCGCAGCCATGGGTCGAGGTGGGCGGGACTGGAGAGACGGCCATGACGCTCAACGACAAGCAGTCGACGGTGTGCGATACCAACACCACGGATTTCAGCGATCTGAAGGCGGTTTTCGTCAACTGCACCCTGAAACCCCCCGACCAGTCGTCGCATACGGCGTTGCTGATGGGCACCTCCGCCGAAATGATGCGCAAGAGCGGCGTGTCGGTCGACGAGATTCGCGCCACCGCTCATCGCATCGCCTTCGGCGTCCAGCCCGACATGACCGAACACGGATGGGAACACGACGACTGGCCGGACCTATGGCAACGGATCAATGCGGCGGACATCCTGGTGCTCGGCACGCCGATCTGGCTGGGCGAGGAATCGTCGGTCTGCCGACTGGTGATCGAGCGGCTTTACGCGATGTCGAGCCTGCTGAACGACAAGGGTCAGTCGGTCTTCTACGGCAAGACGGGCGGTGTGGTCGTCACCGGCAACGAGGACGGCGCCAAGCATGTGGCGATGACCGTGCTCTATGCGCTGGCACACCTGGGCTATGTGATCCCGCCGCAGGCCGATTGCGGCTGGATCGGCGAGGCCGGCCCCGGCCCGAGCTACGGCGATGACGGGGCGGGGTTCGACAACGAGTTCACCCAACGCAATACCACGATCATGACGTGGAACCTGATGCACATGGCCCGCATGCTCAGGGATGCCGGCGGTCTGCCCAACCACGGCAACGACCGCAACGCCTGGTCGGCCGGCTGCCGGTTCGATCATGAGAACCCGGAACACCGAAGCTGATCCGGTTCGGTTCGTGCAGGGCGGGCTGCCGCGCCCGCCCCCTGGACGCTCCGATGATCAACCGCCGGCCGCTGCCTGCGCGCCATAGTAGCTCAGGGCCAGAAGCGCGGCGTTGTAGGTGCCGTGGATGACCGCCGGCACCGCGATGTTGCCGCTGCGCTCGTAGGCGAGGCCAAAGACCAGGCTCGGCAGCACCAGGACGATGACGGTGGTGAGGCGTGCGGCGAGCGGGCCGCTCAGCGCCACGAAGTGAATGGCCGCAAACAACACGGCAGCGAGACCGATGGCGGCGCCGGCACCGAAGGCCTGGCGAAGACGGCCCTGCACCACGCCGCGGAACAGCAGTTCCTCGGCGGGTCCGATGAGCAGGAACGAGAGGGGGATCAGCAGGATGAAGACTTCCGGATGGTCTGCGCCCAGTTCCTGAATCTGGTGTTCCCCGACGTCAAGCCCGAGCAGCGACACCACCAGCCCACCGACGATCAGCGCGGCGAACGCGAGCGCCACACCCTGGATCATCCAGTGCAGGTCGTTGGCGGTCGGCCACCGCAGCGGCACCCGGACCTGGCCGCGCCAGAGCGTGAGGTACAGCAGCGCCACGCCGCCGAAGCCCACGCCCTGGGTGAGCAGGATCGAGAGCGCGATCACGGTCGACGGCGTGAACGCCACACCCGCCTCCGCCAACGGGCCGATCACCGCCAGCGGCAGCAGCAGCGCCAACGCCGCCGCAATCAGAACGATCGCGAGCGCCCCGCCCAGCGCCTTCGCCCTGGTGACTCGATCCTGCATTCGATCAGAGTCCTCGCGTGCCGTCATTCGCAGCTCCCGTCCGGATGCCGGCGGTGTTCGACCACCGCTCGAGCCATGACCCCACCGTTCACCTTGGTCGGCCGTGGCGGGTCAGGTCGTCAGTGCGGGGTCTGGCGGTGCGCCCTCCGCCGGCGTGCGGCCAAGGCGCTCACGCATGGACTGGACAACGACATAGAGCATCGGCGTCATCAACGTTACCAGAACCATGGCGGCAATCATTCCCGACATCACGGTGACCCCCAGACTGACCCGGCTGGCCGCCCCGGCACCGGTTGCGGTGACCAGTGGGACGACACCGAGAATGAAGGCCATGCTGGTCATGATCACCGCGCGAAAACGCAGTCCGGCCGCTTCTCGGGCTGCCTCGACGATGCTCCGACCCTGTTTGCGCAGCTGCATTGCGAACTCGACGATCAGGATGGCGGTCTTGGTGGCCATCGCGACCAGCAGCACCAGGCCGATCTGGGCGTAGATGTCCATCGGCAGGCCGGTCAGGCGCAAGGCGAGGAAAGCACCGAGAAACGCCAGCGGCACCGACAGCAGCACCGCGATCGGCAGCGTCCAGCTCTCGTAGAGGAAGACCAGGAACAGGTAGGCCGCCAGGATCGCGAGCGTGAACAGCAGCACGATCATGTTGCCGGCTTCCAGTTCCTGCAGGGTCTGACCGGCCCAGGCCACGGAAAATTCGCCCGGCAGTTCGCCCAGCAGTTCTTCCATCGCCGAGACCGCCTCCATGCTGGAAACCCCGGCGGCGGGCTCGCCGTTGAGGGTGACGCTGCGATAGAGATTGAACCCCTCCAGCCGGGTCGGGCCCTCGGCCGGGAGCAGCTGCGCGACGCCGGAAATCGGCACCATGTCGCCGGCGGCGTTGCGGACCTGGAAGTTGCGCAGGTCCTCGGGGCGCAGGCGAAAGCGTTCCTCGGACTGGAGCATGACGCGGTAGGTGCGGCCGAACTGGCTGAAGTCGTTGACATAGATGCCGCCGAGCTGGGCCTGCAGGGTCTGGAAGACTTCGCCGAAGTTCAGGCCCAGCCGCTGGGACTTGTCGCGGTCGACGTCGAGTGCATACATCGGCACGTTGGCGCGGAAATGGTGGCGCACGCGCGCCAGCGCCTCGTGTTCGTTGGCCCGGGCGACCAGGCTGTCGGCGACTGCGGCCAGGTCGGCCGGCGAACCCTGGGCGGTGTCGAGCAGCCGCAGGTCGAAACCGGAGACCACGCCGAGGCCCGGAATCGCCGGAACGTTGAACACCATCACCCGCGCCTCGGGAATCGCCCACAGCTCGGCATTCAGGCGCCGGACGACCGCCGCCGGCTGCAGCCGTTCCTCCGCGCGCTCGGACCAGTCCTTGAGGACGACCACGCCAAACCCCAGGTTGGTTCCGACGCCGCTGAGCGCCGAGTAGCCGCTGATGGTAATCACGTCGCTGACCGCCGGATCGAGGCGTATCGTCTCGCTCAGCCGCTCCATCACCGCTGCGGTCCGGTTGCCGGAGGCCGCGTCCGGCAACTGCACATCCACGAACAGGAAGCCCTGGTCTTCCTCGGGCACGAAGGCGGTCGGCGTCGTCGCGGCCAGCACGACCACGACCGCAAGCAGGCCGACGAAGACGGCCGCGGTCGCGGCCACCCGAGCCAGCATCTGGTTGATCAGCCAGCGGTAACCGCGGCCGAGCCGGTCGATGAGAAACTCGACCGGCTTGAGCCAGCCGATGGGCGCTGCGCCGCCACGCAGCAGCAGGGCGCTGAGCGCGGGGGACAGGGTCAGCGCAATGACCATCGAAATGAGGACGGCAAAGCAGATCGTCACGGCAAATTGGCGGAACAGTTCGCCGGTGATGCCGGGCAGGAACGCGACCGGTACGAACACGGCGAGCAGCACCAGGGTGGTCGAGATCACGGGGGCGGTGATCTCGCGCATCGCCTGGGCGACGGCCTGTTTGGCTTCCATGCCCTTTTCGTGGATCAGCCGATCGACGTTTTCGATCACCACGATCGCATCGTCGACGACGATGCCGATCGCCAGGACCAGCCCGAACAGCGTGATCAGATTGACCGAATAGCCCATGACCGCCATGAAGGCGAAGGTGCCGATCAGCGAGACCGGGATCGCGATCGCCGGAATCAGCGTTGCCCTCAGGCTTTGCAGGAACAAAAACACCACCAGCACGACCAGCGCGATCGCTTCGAACAGCGTCTTCACGACTTCGCGGATCGACTCGTCGATGAAGCGCGTGCTGTCGAACAGGATCGCGTAGTCCAGGCCGTCCGGAAAGCCGACCGCCAGGCGCTCCATCTCGGCCCGAACGCGCTCGGCCACCTCCAGCGCATTGGCGTCGGGCAATTGGTAGATCACCAGGAACGCGGTGTCGCGGCCGTTCAGGCGCGAGGTCGCGGCGTAGGAACGGGCGCCGAGTTCGATGCGGGCGATGTCCTGCAGCCGCACGACCCGGCCGTCGGTCCCGGTCCGGAGGACGGTCTGGCCGAACTCGCCGGCCTCGCTCAGGCGTCCTTCGCTTCTGATGTTGAAGGTGAAGAGCTGGTCGGGCGGGGCCGGCTCCTGGCCCAGGGCGCCGGCGGCGACGATCTGGTTCTGTTCGCGCACGGCGGCATTGACGTCGGCGACGGTGATGCCGAGCCGGTTCATTCGCCCCGGATCCAGCCAGATCCGCATCGCGTACTCGCTGGTCCCCAGCACCATGGCTTCGGCCACGCCGCGGATACGGGCCACGTTCTCCACCAGGCTGGTCGTGGCGTAGTTGCTCAGGAACAACGCGTCGAGTTCCGGGCGCTCGGAGAAGAGGTTGATCCCCATCAGCATGTTGCCCGACTGCTTGCGCACCACCACGCCTTCGCGGCGAACCGGCTCCGGTAACTGCCGCTCGGCCAGCGTCACCCGGTTCTGCACGTTGACCTGCGCCATGTCGGCGTCGGTGCCGGTGGCAAAGGTCACGGTGATCGCCGCCACACCGTCGCTGGTGGCCGCCGACTCGATGTAGAGCATGCCCTCGACGCCGTTCAGGCGCTGTTCGATGGGACGAACCACGGCGTCCGCCACCGTCTCGGCACTCGCGCCGGGATAGACGGCGCGCACCTGGATCTGTGGAGGCGCCAGATCGGGATACATGTTGACCGGCAGCGTCTGCAGGGCGAGCAGGCCCGCCAGAATGATGAGGATCGCCAGGACCAAGGCGGCCTTCGGCCGGTCCAGGAAGAATTCGCTCACGGCCGAATCAGGTCCACGGGCGCCAGCAGGCCGGTGGCCTCATCCCAGTCGTACGGCGCGGTCTGTACGGCGCTGCCCGCGCGGACCTTCTGCAGACCCTCGACGACGACCCGATCGCCCGGCTCGAGACCGGCGGCGACGACCGAGGCGGCGCGCAACTGGCGCTCCAGCGTGATCTGGCGCTCGGAGACGGTCTGATCCGGCTGCACCACCAGCACGAAGTGGCCCAGCAGGTTGCGCCGAACCGCCTGTTGCGGTACCAGCAGTGTCGCCTGCTGTTCCCGGGCTTCGATGGCGACCGTCACGAACAGTCCGGGGACCAGATCATCGTCGGGGTTGGGGAAGCGGGCGGTGATCTGGGCCGTGCCGGTCCCTTCGTCCACGGCGATATCGATGAAATCGAGCTGGCCCGGCGATGGATGGCGGTCGTCATCGTCGAGCAGCAGGTGGATTTCCATCTGGTCGGCATTCAGGCCTTGATTGCGCTGGCGGATCAGCTCCCGGAATTCGCGATCGGTCAGCTGGAAACGCGCCACGATCGGGTCGGTCGCCAGCAGACTGACCAGGGTGCCGGATCCGGGGCCGACCACGTTGCCGACGGTGGCGGTGGTGTCGCCGACGCGGCCGTCGATGGGCGCGCGGATGACGGTGTATTCGAGGTTCAGGTGGCTTTGGGCCAGCGCGGCTTCGGCTGCCGTCAGCGCCGAGCGTGCCTGGTTGGCGGCGTCGCGCAGCTTGTCCATGTCGGTGGCCGACAGGAAATTTCGATCGGCGAGTTCCAGTCCGCGGCTCAAGTTGCGCTCGGCCAGTTCGAGCGCGCTGCGGGGCGCCTCGACCTGGGCCTGCGCCTGCCGAAGCTGGTCGCGCAGTGCCTCATCGTCGAGCTGAAACAGCACGTCGCCGGCGCTGACCCGCGCTCCGCGATGGAACAGCACCGCAGCCACTTCGGCTTCGACCCTGGCCCTCACCTGCACGGCTTCGACCGCCTCAGTGCGGGCGCTGAAGCGCCATTCGCGATGGATCTCGATCGGCCGAATCTCGTAGACCCCGACGCCGACCAGCGCAGGAGGCGCGGGCGGATCCTCCGTTCGGCAACCGGTGACGCCGAGAACGATGACCAGCCCGATCACGAAGATCCCTTTCATCGCGGCCATCCCCGAGTGCTGCTGGTTCGGTACTTATTATCAGGCCAACCCACCTCCGTAAAGGGCGGTCATCACCACCCTGACCAAGATGCATAGATCACTTGGAGATCGAATTGCGAGGATGGAATGCGGTGTTGGTCATTGCGGCGGAGGGTGGTTTCGCCCACCCAGACCGCAGGCGTGTTTTTGCGTTGACCGAGCCGAAAAAAGGTGGCTATGCTCTAGGCACTCCACACGCGAGGAGCAGCCGATGAACTGGGATCAGATCAAAGGACAGTGGACGCAGAACAAAGGCAAGGCCAAGGAACAGTGGGGCGAACTGACCGACGACGACCTGGACCGTGCCGCGGGCAACCGCGACCAGCTCGTCGGGAAGATCCAGGAGAAGTACGGCGTCGCCAAGGAAGAGGCGGAACGGCAGGTCGACGAATGGTCGGAGTCGCTTAGCTGAGGCGTTTTCGTCAAGCAGTAAACGCGGGGCCGGTCGCCGTACGCGGCGCCGGCCCCGCGCGTGAACCTCACCCCAGGCCGCAGAACCCGCTGGCGCCGCAGGCTCCACTGCCGCACGCCGGGGCCGGCGCCGCACCGCTGCCCCGGCTGGTGCTGGAGATGACGTTGCCACCGGTCGCCAGGCGGTGGACCGGGGCCTCTGCAGGGGTGTCGCCAAGCTCGGTTTCGGCACGGGCGCACAGCTCCCCCCACGTCGCGAGACTCTCGCTCATGCGGTGGCTGACCTCCAGAACCTGCCCATTGGTGTCGCAGCGGTAGTCATACGTCGGCATCGGATGCTCCCTCCAGTATCGGTGTTTGCTTATATTCGGCCATTATAAGCAGGACCGGATGCCGTGCAAGCCGGCCCCCAGGGATTGACAAGTCGCGGCGGGCGATCGCTCACCCCTGTGACTCGGCTGCGCCGTTACCGGCGTTTCGGCCCAGTCCAGGTCCACCCGGTCGATCAAGGCGCCCCGTTCGCCCGGCAGCGAAAAACGGATGGAGCGGCCATTCAACATGTTTGCAGTCAACATGGGCATCGGCTCCTGACGGATTCGTTCAACGCCGTGGATGATCCGCTTCGCTCACCCTTCGTGTGAGCGAAGCGGCTGTTCCGGTGCTGCGCACCTGGGTCCGGATCAGCCTGCGTTGTCCGGGATGACGGAAAAGGGCGGTCCGGGTGAAGTCCGGCTGCGGGTCAGGGCAGCGCCGGGATGTCGAACTTCGGCATTTCGCCGGTCAGCGCATGCATGAAGGCTTCGATGTCCGCGATTTCCTCCTCGCTGAAATCCTGCCCCAGCATTTCCTGCCCCATCACCTGAATCGATTCGGCTAGGGTCGCGGTCGCGCCGTTGTTGAAATAGGGGTAGGTCAAGGCCACGTTGCGCAGGGTCGGGGTCTTGAAGGCGAAGCGGTCGCTGTCCTCGCCGGTGACCACGTAGCGGCCCAGGTCCTCCGAGCCGGGCACCTGGATGCGGTAGAAGTGGCTGTCGGTCAGTGCCGGCCCCCGGTGACAGGCCGCGCAGCCGTTGTCGACGAACAGGGCCATGCCGCGCTTTTGCTGCTCATTCATGGCGTCCTCGTCCCCGACCAGCCAGCGATCCAGCGGTGAATTCGGCGTATTCAGCGTGCGCTGGAAGGTCGCCAGGGCCTTGGCGACGTGATCGGTGTTGATCACGTTGTCCCCGTCGTAGTCCGGATACGCGGCCGCGAATTTTTCCTGGTACAGGTCGAATTCCTCGAGCCGTGCGATGGCCGCCTCCAGCGGCATGGCCATTTCGACCACGTCCTGGATGGGGCCCAGGGCCTGGCCTTCCAGATCGTCCTCGCGCCCGTCCCAGAACTGCGCCTCGAAGAAGCCGGAGTTCAGCACGGTGGGGCTGTTGCGCTCGCCCACCTGGCCGTCGTGGCCGACAGCACGCGGAATGCGATCGGTAAAACCCAGTGCCGGGTTGTGGCAGGTGGCGCAGGAGATCACGCCGGAACTGGAGATGCGGGGTTCGAAGAACAGCATCTTGCCCAGTTCGATCTTCTCCTTTGTCATCGAGTTGTCGGCCGGGATCGGTGGCAGCGCCGGCAGCGGCTCGAAGGTGTCGCGGTACTGCGAATAGTCGGTGTCCGCGCTGGCCGGCGCGGCAACGCCCAGCGCCAACGCGGCACAGCCCGACAGCATCAGTCTCTTGACTGCGGATCGTTGCGTCATCACAGGCCTCCGATGGTGTGAAGGGGAATCGGGATGGCTTGCCCAGAACCTCGCGCTTTCATTGGCTGAGGTACTGGCTCTCAGACAGAATTCCGCCCAGCGGGCTTGATCAGCTCGGCAGTTCCATCGCTCCGGCGATCGGGAGCACGCACAGCGTGGTGAGCACCAGCCGTTTGTGCCAGGTTTCTTGTGTGGGACGCCCTGCGGCTTCGCCAAAACAAGGTCTCACATCGTCGCCGAGCCCGCAATTACGCGAGCGGATCGGCCTGCTCCCCGATGGGGTCGCCCGCGGCCTCGAGTTCGACCACCCCGGTGGTGCCATTGGCTCCGAGCCAACCGTGAGCCGCGTTTTGACTCGCGCGCGTCGAGCCATAAGATGCCTCCATGACCGACGACATCCCGAGAGGGCAGCCGCTCAGCGTGATTCTGAGGCAGCTCCTGCGCTTCTCGCATCGGGTGCTGCGGGACTTCCTGCGCAATCACGGGGTGCTGCTGGCCGGCGGCGTCGCCTTTAACGTGCTGCTCTCGGCCGTGCCCCTGCTCGCCTTGCTGGGTGTGCTGCTGACTCACGTGGTCGAGGAGCAGCATCTACTCGATGTGATGGCGGTGCAGGCGCAGCATCTGGCCCCGGCGCACGCCAATCTGCTGCTCGATGCGGTGCGCGCCTTCCTGGAGTCCCGCGACCTCGTCGGCATCATCGGCATTCCGGTGCTGCTGTTCTTCAGCTCGTTTGCCTTCCGCATGCTCGAGGACTCGATTGCCATCATCTTCCACCAGCCGGACAACCCACTGGGGCGCAATTTCTGGGTCTCGGCGCTGCTGCCTTACCTGTTCATGCTCGTGTTCGGGGTCGGTCTGCTTGCGCTGACGTTGCTGTTCACGGTCGTCAGCGCGCTGCACGACGACCCGGGCATCATCCTCTACCTGCTCAGCTTTCTTGGCGTCTTCGCCTCGTTCAGCGCTATCTACAAGGTTCTGCCCATCGTGCGCATCGCGCTTCGCCGAGCCCTCATCGGGGGCTTCGTCGCGGCCGTGCTCTGGGAAGCGACCCGGCTGCTGCTGATGGTCTACTTCCTCAACGTTTCGTTCGTGAACCTGATCTACGGGTCGCTGGCCACCATCATCGTCCTGCTCATCAGCCTGGAGATCGCGGCGCTCATCCTGCTGCTCGGAGCCCAAGTGATCGCCGAGCTGGAGCGCAGCGCTCGGGCGGGACTGCCGTGGCACACGGCACCGGGTGCCGAATGCCGCTCAGAATGAACGCGCTCCAGGGCAGGCAGAACCGCAGCGTCGCACGGTGCCAGGCTCGAACCTCTGATGGGAATGGTCCCCACGCCACCAGGCCTGGCACGCCGACGTCGCTGCGCGGCCGTCCATGACGCCGACCCGGCCGAAATGAACAAAGAGACTCCGACAGGCGGATTTACGGGGGGGGCGCGGCGTTCGCCAACGGCGCGAAACCCGGTCAGAATGGCGCGCCATCTCCGGCCACCCCCAAGGCCCGCATCCATGCCTGCCACTCAACCGACCATCTCCTACCGCGAGATCGCCCTGCTGGCGGTGGCCCAGGCGATGGTGATGACCGGTGCCTCGTTGATGATCTCCACCTCGGCCCTGGTCGGGCGCAATCTGGCGCCGGATCCGGCGTTCGCCACCATCCCGCTCGGGTTGCAGTTCCTCGCGATGACGCTGACGACCATTCCCGCGTCCCTGTTCATGGGGCGCCATGGGCGTCGCGCAGGCTTTCTCGTCGGGGTGAGCTTGGGGCTTGCGGGCACGGTGCTCGCCGGGTATGCGGTGTTTGCCGGCAGCTTTCTGCTCTTTTGTGTGGGCGCGGTGCTGGTCGGCAGCTTCAACGCGACCGGTCAGTTCTACCGCTTCGCGGCCGCCGAGGTGGCCTCCGAGGCCCTGCGTGCCCGGGCCATCGGGCTGGTGCTGGCCGGCGGCATTCTGGCGGCCTTCATGGGTCCCAATCTCGCGGCCTGGACGCGTCATCTGGCCGGCCCCGACTTTGCCGCGAGCTACCTGATCCTGGCGGGCCTCTATGGCATCGGGCTTCTCGCGATCCTGCGCTTGCGGATCCCGATGCCGGCACCGGTGACGCTGCGGGCCGTGGGTCGGCCGCTGCGCGCGATCAGCGCGAGCCCGGTATTCGCGATCGCAGTGCTGGCCGCCGCCGTCGGCTACGGGGTGATGAATCTGCTGATGGTCGCGACACCGCTGTCGATGGACGGGCACCACCACGACTTCGACGACGTGGCCTTCGTGATCCAGTGGCACGTGGTCGCGATGTTCCTGCCTTCGTTCTTCACCGGTGACCTGATCCGGCGTTTTGGTCTCCGGCGTATCCTCATCACCGGTGTGCTGCTGAATCTGGCGAGCGTCGGGGTGAACTTCGCCGGCCACGGTGTCGGCCATTACTGGCTTGCGCTGGTGTTGCTCGGCGTGGGGTGGAACTTCCTGTTCATCGGCGGCACGACCCTGCTTACCGAGGCCTACCGCCCCGAGGAAAAGGCCAAGACCCAGGCGCTGAACGACTTCATCGTGTTCGGTACCGTCACCCTGACCGCGCTGGGCTCCGGCGCGTTGCTTTCCATCTTCGGTTGGGCCACGGTGAACGCCCTCGTGGTGCCGTTTCTGTTGGTTGTGCTGGCGGCACTGTGGTGGCTTCGCCCGCGGTCGGCGGACCGCTCCGAAGCGCCGGCATCGTCTAGTAGCGCCGGAACGAAGTAGGCGGCCGCCGACAGGCGCCGTCGAACAGTCCTGGTATGAACTGGTATGAAATAGGGTCGTGACGCAGCCTGCCGTTCGTCGAACCTGCGACGCGGGGTTGACCTCGGCCGATAGGAGGCCGCTTGCCACGTTCGAGTCACATTTATTCGGATTCGATCCACGAAGCGGAGGCTGATCCGCAGCACCGGCGCATCGCGCATCTGGATATGGATGCGTTCTACGCCTCGGTCGAACTGCTGCAGTACCCGCAGCTGCGGGGGCATCCGGTGGTCGTGGGCGGCCGGCGCACGAATCCCCCGGTGGCGGCGTCGGACGGGCGGTTGCAGTTTGGCCGGCTGGGCGACTACACCGGGCGCGGCGTGGCCACCACCGCCACGTACGAGGCCAGGGCCTTGGGCGTGCATTCGGGCATGGGCCTGATGACCGCCGGGCGGCTGGCGCCGGATGCGGTGCTGCTGCCGGCCGACTTCGACGCCTATCGCCACTACTCCAGGCGGTTCAAGGGGGCCGTCCGCACGCTGGCGTCGACCATCGAGGACCGGGGTATCGACGAGATCTACATCGACCTGACGTGCTTTGACGAGGATTCCGCGCAGGTGGCCGGCCGGATCAGGCGGGCGGTCCACGATGCCACGGGCCTGACCTGTTCGATGGGCGTGGCGCCGAACAAGCTTCTGGCGAAGATCGCCTCCGAACTCGACAAGCCGAACGGCCTGACGGTGCTCGGCCTCGACGATCTGGCCGGGCGCATCTGGCCGCTGGCGGTGGACCGAATCAACGGCATTGGTCGCAAGGCCAGCGCGCGCCTGCAGGCCCTCGGCATTCGGACGATCGGCGAGCTTGCTCAGGCGGACCTGACGCTGTTGCAACGCGAGTTCGGCAGCAATACCGCCACGTGGTTGCACCGATCCGCACACGGGCGCGACGATCGGCCGATTGTCACCGAATCCGAGCCGAAGTCGCTCAGTCGGGAAACCACCTTCGAGCGCGACCTCCATCCCCGCGAGGACCGCGCGCTGCTGACCGCCGCGCTCGTCGGTCTGTGTGAACGGGTATCCGCGGACCTGCAGGGCAAGGGCTATTTCGGCCGCACGGTGGGCATCAAGCTGCGCTTCGAGGATTTCCAGATCCTGACCCGCGAGGTCACGCTGGAGGTGCCGGTGCGGCAGGCCGAGGTGCTGCTGTCGGCCTGTCGCGAGGGTCTGCGCCGCGCGCCGCTGGATCGGCGCCTGCGGCTGCTCGGCGTGCGCGTCGGCTCGCTGGTGCCCGAGCACGCGCTCGAGGCCCAGCCCGCCCACGGATTCCAGACGGAACTGCCCTTTGAGCCCGAGGCGCCGGCGGGTGGTGACGAAGCGTGTAATGCGGTATGACTGCAGCTACACCCAGCGGCCTACCGGAGCGCGCATGATTCCGTCCCTTGTTCGAGGCACACGATGAAGACCTCCACCGGAAAACTCGTGGTGATCGGCGGCGATGCCGCAGGAATGAGTGCGGCCTCCAAGGTCCGGCGCGAACAGCCGGATCGCGAGATCGTGGTGTTCGAGCGCGGTCGGCATACGTCCTATGCGGCCTGCGGCATGCCGTATTTCATTGCCGGGCAGGTGGCCTCGGCCGAGCGTTTGATCGCACGGCGGCCGGAGGTCTTCCGGGAGAAGCAGAACATCGATGTGCGTACCCGGCACGAGGTGCTCGAGATCGACACGGGGCAACGGCGGGTCCGGGTCCGTGATCGGGAACAGGACCGTAGCTTTTGGGAGTCCTGGGACGACCTGCTGATCGCCACCGGGGCCGCTCCGATCGTTCCCGATGTCCCCGATCGCCAGGCCGAAGGCATCTTCAGCCTGTCCACGCTGGAGAGCGGCATCGATGCCTTTGCCTACCTGGAGCGCGCGCACCCGCGCAAGGCCGTGATCGTCGGCGGCGGGTACGTCGGCCTCGAGATGGCCGAGGCCCTGCGGGATCGGGGTCTGGAAGTCGCATTGATCGACCGGGCGCCCCAGGTGATGAACACTTTGGATCCCGAGATGGCGGAACCGATCGCCGCGTTCCTGCGCGATGCCGGGGTCCAGGTCTGCCTCGAGGAAGGCCTGGAGCGTTTCGAGCACGATGCCAACGGACGGGTGCGCGCGGTGGTCACGAGCCGCCAGACGCTGGAGGCTGATCTGGTGATCCTCGGGATCGGGATCCGCCCGAACGCCGCGCTTGCGCAGGCGGCCGGCATCGCGCTCGGCGCCGGCGGCGCGATCCAGGTGAATCAACGTCTGGAGACGTCGGTCGCGCACGTGTGGGCCGCGGGCGACTGTGCCGAATCCTGGCACCGGGTGCGGGAAGAGACGGTCTTCATCGCGCTCGGCACCATCGCCAACAAGCACGGTCTGGTGGCGGGCAGCAACATCAGTGGCGGAACGGTGGAATTCCCGGGGGTCCTGGGCACCGCGATCACGCGCTTTCGCGACTTGGAGATCGCCCGGACCGGGCTGTCCGAGAAGGAAGCGCAGGATCTTGGAATATCCTACCGGGCCAAGGCCATCGACGCGCTGACCCGTGCCCATTATTTTCCGGGTGCGGCGAAGCTGAAGGTGAAGCTGGTGGTGGAGGCGGGCACCGGGCGCCTGCTCGGGGGGCAGATCGTGGGCGGCAACGGCGCCGGCAAGCGCATCGACACGCTCGCCGTGGCGATCACCGCAAGGCTGACGGCGGAAGATCTCGTGTACCTGGATCTCAGCTACGCGCCGCCCTTCTCGCCGGTGTGGGATCCGGTGCAAACGGCCGCCCGGACCTTGGTCTGACGCTTCGGCCGATCGAGGGAGGTGTACTCATGACGGACCGCGAAGCCATCCTGCGTCGTTTGCTCGAGCGGCACGGTCGAACCTATGCTGAGGAGGCGGGAATCGACCTCGATCGTGGTGGGCCATCGGCCCTGTTCCAACTGCTGGTGCTGGCCTTGCTGCTCAGTGCCCGAATCAGCGGTTCGATCGCGCTGGCGGCCGCCCGGGCGCTGTTCGACCGCGACTACACGACGCCCCGCAAGATGGTGGACGCCAGCTGGCAGGATCGGGTCGATGCACTGGGCGAGGGGCATTACCTGCGCTACGACGAAAGTACCGCGACCTACCTCGGCGAGACCGCGCAGCTCGTGCTGGACCGCTACGGCGGCACGCTGGAACCGCTTCGGGAGGCCGCCAACCGCGATCCGGTGCAGATTGGCAAGCGGCTCCAGGAGTTCCAGGGCGTCGGACCGACGGGTGCTGCCATCTTCTGCCGCGACGCGCAACGCGTGTGGCCGGAGTTGCAGCCGTTCGTCGATGACAAGGCCCTGCGTGCGGCCAAACAGCTCGGGCTCGGAAACTCGGCACAGGCCCTTGCCGAACGGCTCGGCGACCAGGACCTCTCGCTCCTCGCGTCTGCGCTGGTTCGCGCCGACCTCGCGGGCGATCTTGACGCGCTGCAGCACTGATTCTTTCCGGCGCCTATTCAGTCACGATCTCGGGTGTTGATTCTTGGCGCTGCGGCGCGACATACTGCGTCCTGGGGCCGGAAACGATGAAAAACAAGACGGGACGAACCGCAAAACCGCAGGTGTTGGCTTGGCGACGTTCGGCGGTAATAGGATTGGCTGGCGCGCTGGCCACCGGCCTTTTTCTGCTCGTTGCGCACCTGGTGTTGGCCTATCACGACCACACACAGGCCGTCGGCACGGTCACGCGCAATCTGGCGCAGGTCGTCGAATCGCGACTGGTGGGCGATCTGGAGCGCAACAACGGCGTACTCGCCTATCTTGCCGGGCAGGTGGATGCCGCGGCACTGCAGTCTGCGTACCCCGCCGCCGAGCAGGCTGCGCTGACGCAGCGCCTGGTGGGTCTGCAGGCAAGCTTCTCATCCATCACCGGCCTGTTCATCATGGATGCCGAGGGGGTGCTGCGTTACGCCTCGGACCCGGAGACGCCGCGCGTCGCTATTGCCGATCGACCCCATTTCCAGCGCCTGCGCGACGACCCCGCGGCCGACATCACCTTTTCCGAAGTCATCGTGGCCCGCACCACCGGCGAACGTTCGATCGTCCAGCTGCGCGCGCTGCGTGACGAGCAGGGCCGCTTCCTGGGCACGGTGAATGCCCTCATTTCCCTGGAGGAAGTCAGCCGCCTGCTCGCGGCCATCGACACCGGACCCGGAGGTGTCACACGCTTGCTCCGCAGCGATACCTCGGCGCTGATCGCCCACCAGTCGCCCCTCGGCACACCGGATGTGGACGCGACGTTACCCCTGAGCGACCCCATCCGCCAGCGCGTTGATGCGGGCGAGCGGGAAGGCGGCCTCGCGTATACCGCAAGCACTGATGGGGTGCAGCGCTTTGGCCACTTCAAGGTGATGGCGGACTACCCCTTTTATGTTCAGGTGGCCATCGCGAAGGCCGAGTACCTGGCGGGGTGGCGCGATCACGCGGTTTTCGTGGGCGGCCTGGTTTTGATGATGCTGTTCGGCTTCGGGATGGCGCTCCGGTATCTGCGCACCAGTGCCGCTGCCGAACAGGCCGGTTTGCGCGAACAGCACCGCCTCCAGTCGGCCCTCCTTTCTGTCACCGATTTTGCCGCCAAGGTTCAGGACGCCCACAGCCTCGATGCAACCACGGCCTTCGCCGCCCAGCAATTCGATGCCGATGCCGTGCATATTGCGCTGCTGGAGCCAGCTGCCAGCCCGATCCGTGAAGCGGTCCGGCCCCTCGATGACACGGTCGTGGCTTCCGGATCAGAGCCCGCTTGGGCCGGGAGGCTCTACCCGAAGACCCGAGCGGACGACCCTGAGGCCGACCGTCAGCAATCGGTTCCCCTAGAGCGCGATGGTGTCGCGCGAGCGGGCGAATGGGCCATCGAGGAACCCATTCTGGACAACAAGGGCCGAGTGCTCGGGCAGATCCAGCTGGTTAGTCACCGGGCGCTGGTGGATTCCGAGGTCATCGCCGCAGGGCTGCGGATCCTGGCGGCCCGTGTGGCCACCGATCTGGCACGACAGCAGAGTGAACAGGCGCTGCGCCGCTCGGAGGAAAAACACCGCCAGCTGTTCGAGACCATGCCTCAAGGGGTGGTCTACCGGGCCGCCGACGGCACCGTCCTGTCTGTCAACCCGGCGGCCGAACGGATTCTCGGGCTGTCGCTGGCGCAGATGCGCGGCGAAGCCCCTACCGACCCGCGCTGGCAAGTGATCCGGGAAGATGGTTCGCCGGTTCCCGATGACGATCAGCCGGACAGGATGGCGCTGCACACCGGCCAGACCGTCGGGCCCAACACGCTGGGGGTGTGGCATCCGGACCAGCAGGCCTATGTATGGCTTTCCATCACGGCGACGCCCCAGTTTCGCGTCGGTGAGACGGCCCCTTTTCAGGCCTATGTCACCTTTGAGGACATCACCGCACGCAAGCGCTCGGAATCGGCGGCGAATGAACTGTTTGTGCGCCTGCAGAAGCTGGCCTCGCAGCTGCAGGGGTTCATTTACCAGTACCAACGTTGGCCCGATGGCCGATCGGCCTTTCCCTATGCGAGCTCCGCCATCGAAACCATCTACGGGGTGAGCGCAGAGGCCGTGTGCCGGGATGCCGACACGGTCTTCATCCTGCTGCATCCAGACGATCGGGAACGGGTCCGGGATTCGATCCGGATATCGGCCGACACCCTGTCGGTGTGGAGGGCGAGCTACCGGATCCGCCATCCGGACGGCCGCCTGGTGTGGGTGGAGGGTCAGGCCAGCCCGGAACGACAGTCCGATGGCAGCACCCTGTGGCACGGGTATATCTACGAGATCACGGAACGCAAACAGGCGGAAACGGCCCTCCAGGAGAGCGAACAGCGCCTGAAGACGGCGCAGCGGATGGCACAGATCGGCCACTGGGAACTGGATCTGATCACTGACCGGCTGAAGTGGTCAGACGAGGTCTTCCGCATCTTCGAGCAGGACCCAAAGGTCTTTGACGTTCGCTATCAGTCCGTTCTGGAGCGCATTCACCCGGAGGACCGCGAGATCGTCGATGCGACCTTTCAGCGCGCACTGGCCACGCGGGTGCCCGAGGTCATCATCGTTCATCGACTGCTGTGCGCCGACGGACACATCAAGTACGTGAAGCAGCAGTGCGAGATTCGTTTCGACCCGGCCGGTCGGCCACTGTCGTCGGTCGGCACGGTGCAGGACATCACGGCGCAGCACGAACACGAAAAGCAACTCGAATACATCGCCCACTATGACACCCTGACCGGGCTCCCCAACCGGGTCTTGTTGGCCGATCGTCTGCACCAAGCCATGGCCCAGACCCTGCGGCGCCATTCGAATCTGGCCATTGCGTATATCGATCTGGATGGTTTCAAGGCGGTCAACGATGATCACGGTCACCAGGTCGGTGACCGTCTGTTGTGCGTGGTGGCCGAGCGCATGCGGAACACGCTGCGCGATGGCGACACCCTCGCTCGCCTGGGCGGCGACGAATTCATTGCGGTCCTGCTCGATTTGCCGAATATGGAGGGCTGTGTGCCGACGCTCGACCGTCTCCTCGGTGCGGGCGCCCGGGAGGTGCTGGAAGGGGATCACGCGTTGCGGGTTTCGGCCAGTGTGGGCGTGACCTTCTATCCACAGTCCGGGGACATCGACGCCGACCAATTGCTGCGGCAGGCGGACCAGGCGATGTACCAGGCCAAGCTGGCGGGCAAGAACCGCTACCATTTCTTCGATGTGGTACAGGACCAGGCAGTGCGCAGCCATCACGAGGACCTGGAACGAATTCATCAGGCCATGACCGAACGGGAATTCGTTCTTCATTACCAGCCGAAGGTCAACATGCGTAGCGGCGAGGTGGTGGGCACGGAGGCACTGATTCGATGGGCGCATCCCGAACGGGGCCTCCTGCCTCCGGCTGCGTTTCTACCCTTGATCGAAAATCATCACCTCGCCGTCCTGATCGGCGACTGGGTGATCGATACCGCCTTGGCGCAAGTCGCGGCCTGGCGGCGGACCGGTCTGGTTCTGCCGGTCAGCGTTAATGTCAGCGCGCGGCAGCTCCAGCAACCCGATTTCGTACAGGGCCTGCGGAACCGACTGGACGCCTATCCGGATATACCCGTCAACCAGTTGGAACTGGAGGTGCTGGAGACCAGTGCGTTGGAGGACATCGGCCGGGTCTCGAAAATCATGGAAGACTGTCTGGTGTTGGGCGTTCCATTTGCCCTGGATGATTTTGGAACCGGGTATTCATCGCTGACGTACCTCAAGCGCCTGCCGGCACGAACGCTGAAGATCGACCAGAGCTTCGTGCGCGACATGCTGGAAGACCCCGAGGATCTGGCCATCCTCGAGGGGGTTCTGGGGCTGGCAGCGGCCTTCCGCCGTCAGCCGATTGCCGAAGGGGTGGAAAGCATTGCCCATGGCGAGATGTTGCTCGATCTGGGTTGCGACCTGGCGCAAGGCTATGGGATCGCCCATCCGAAGCCGGCCGAAGACATTCCTGCCTGGGTGGCGAGTTGGCGGCCGGGTCCCGGCTGGATGCACCGCGCGCCGCGACCGCACGCCGATCTACCCCTGCTGTTTGCCGCCGTTGAACACCGTGCCTGGATCAAGACACTTGTCGCGTATCTCCAGGAGCAGGGGGCCGCTCCCTCCGTGCAGGATGCCCATGCCTGCCGTTTCGGCACCTGGCTGGACGGGGAGGGCCGGGCGAGCCATGGCACCCAGGCGGCGTTTCCGGACGTCGAGCAGGCGCACCTCGCGGTCCATGCGCACGCGCAGGTGCTGCTGGCCTTGCATGCACAAGGGAGGACGGCGGAAGCGCGGCAGGGTGTGGCGGGCCTCGAGCCGCTCAGAGATCGGCTGTTGGCGCAGTTGACCCGTCTTCGGTGATCGGTGTTGGCTGCGCGGGCTGCTACCTAGGCGCGATCCCGCCTGTCGGGGTTGCGACGCATGCCGTAGGCTGAAAATCCATCTTCGCGTATTGAATTCGTCACTCGAAATGCGTGATGCACAGCCCCGTGATGCACAGCCTGAGGAGGTTCTGATGAAATACTGGAAGGCGGTGGCGTTTGGCGCGCTGTTGTTCCCTGCGATGACCATGGCCCAGCAGACGGCCCCGGAAGGAGCCGGCCCGCACGCGGTGCCGGAAGGCGCCGGTCAGCACACGGCACCGGAAGGAGCCCGAGATTTGCCGGTGCCCGGTGCGGACGAGCATCCAGGTCTGGAAGAGCCGATGGATCCGGCCAGAAGGCCGGACGAACCGCATTATGAATCGGATCTGCCGGTGCCAGGGGCGGACGAGCACCCGGGTCTGGACGAGCGGCTGGAAAACGATAGGGCACCCGATGATCCCTATTATGAAACCGAGCGGCCCGTGCCGGGTGAAGACGATCATCCGGCCATCCGGCAGGATGCCCCCGATGAGGTGCAACCCGGCGTGCCGGCGCCGCCGACCGAGCCGGTGCCGGGCGAGCGCCCGATGAACGATGCCCACGATCCGATGGACCCGCAGGCCCGCGACTGATCCTTGGCTTGTTGGTCGTGAGCGGCCGTGTTGCCCGGCCTCCTTTGGAGAGCCGGGTAACACGGCCGCGTGTTGTATCGCTGCGTAGGTGCTGTATCCAGCGTCACGGCCCAATGCTTTGATGATTACCGCTTGTCGCGGATTCACCATTCGCGCCTCAGACACAGCATCCCTCCTGCGCTATGATTACCAGTGATGGAGAGATCCATCACCAACATAATTATTTCGTTTTCAGGCAGAGGGTCATGGGGAATACGTCGTCCGAATTAACCTTGGTGCTTCGCCGGTTTGCGCCATTGGCCCGGCTGCCCGATGCGACCTTGGAACGCATCGTGCGTTCGGTCAAGCCCGTGGCGGTCGATGCCGGTGAATTCCTTTTTCGCATGGTGGATCAAGACCACCGTCATTTCTTGATCTCGGGCCGGGTGCGGCTTCTGGACCCGGACCAGGGGATCCACGAGATTGCCGGGGGCGATCCCGATGCGAAATTCGCGCTGGAAGGGGACGGCAACGCATCAAGGGATTGCCTGGTACTCGAATCCGCGCGCGTATTGAAGGTTCCCTGCCAACTGCTGGGGGCCCCGGTTGGCGAACGGGTCGCCGGCAATGGCTATCGCGTTCGGGAAATCCAGCCCATCGTGCCCGGGCATCCGGATGCCGAGGTGGATTGGATGGAACGCCTGCTGCAAAGTCCAATCTTTGGCGATATCCCCACGACCAGCATCTTTGATCTTTTTCAGCGGTTGGAACGGATCAAGACGCAGGCGGGTGAAACGATCATCCAACAGGGCGATGAGGCCCAGTATTTCTACATCCTGAGCTGCGGACGCGCCGAGGTGCTGCAGCAGCAGTCCGACGGGCAGACCATCCGCCTGGCGGAAAAATGCCCGGGCGAAGGCTTCGGCGAGGAGGCGCTGTTGTCCGGTGCCATGCGCAATGCGGCCGTACGGATGGTGACGGATGGCGAGGTTCACCGCTTGTCGGCCGAGGACTTCGAGGGTCTGCTGAAGGCCCCGGTCCTGGTCAGCCTGTCCATTACGGATGCCGCAACGCTGATCCGTAAGCAGGGGGGTACCTGGCTGGATGTCCGAATGCAGGACGAGTTCCAGCAAGACCCGCTGGAGGATGCCATCAACCTGCCGTTACCGTACCTGCGTGCGCATGCCGCCACCCTCGACCACGACCGCCCGATCGTGGTTTTCTGCGACACGGGCCGGCGCAGCAGCGTCGCGGTGTACCTCCTGCGTGAGCGTGGTTTCGATGCCTGGTTGCTCAAGGGCGGGATTGCTGCGTTAAAGGGCCACCGTCGCCAAGCAGGCTGAAATCATCCCGATGCAAGCGGTGTTGCCCGTTCCCGATGCCGATCCCCTTCGTGGCCTCACGGCGCGCGCAATGTCGCCTTTATTCGTTCCAGATTGGGGGTGAAGAACGTGGCCAGCAGGAACTCGCCAAAGCCGTTTTCGAGGTAGCCCCGCAGATCCTCGGAGTGGAGCGGGCGGTTCCATTCGTGGGCCAAGCGGGACAATTGCAGGTCGGCATACTCCCGCCCCAGCCCGACCGAAGCCAGGGCGTCGGCCTCCGCCAACGCAATGGCGAGTCGGCTACCCACTGGATCCGCGCCCAGGAGCTCCAGTTCAGCTGCCGGCGCCGGATGAACCGGCGCCGGTGCCCCCAAATAATGATGGCGGTACCAGGATCGGGTATACGGAAGTCCGAGCGCGATCTCGGTGGTCAGGATCATGGCCGCCAAGCGGGGTCGGATGGCGACAGGTACGGCATTCGCGTCCAGGTGCGCCTGAACCACTCGAACCGAATGGCGCTCCAGGTGGAAGTGCCGCGGACCGTTGACGCTGCCATCGTGATCGTAATCATGGATCAATGCGGCGAGCAGCAATTGCCGATGTTCCTGCGGACCCAAATGGGCCAACAAGCCGATGTAGTGCGCGGAGAGCAGGACCTCGCACACATGCTGCGCATTGTGATAATGCGCGGCAGGGCTGGTTCCGATGCCCGCATCCAGGTTCTGCGCCAGTTGCACACTGGCGTGTCGCAGGGGGTCATCGGGGGGTTGGCCGATGATCTCGATCAAAGTGGCATAGGAGCGGGAGACGCGGTCAGGCTGACCGGCCATGGTTTGGAAACAGGTGCTGAACGCTTGGCCGACCGCGGCCACGTCCAGGTCCGGATGGATCGTGAAGGGTGGCAGATCGAGTCGCACCGTGCTCGGGTCCCAGGCCATCATCGTGACCAAGGCAGTGCTTCCAGCCCGCGCAGGATGGGCCTGGATCCATTGGGTGCGCGAGCCCTGGGACGCAATATCGTATTCACCTCTCGGCGCCTTTCGAACTTGATGGTTGGGAACGAGTATAGCAACGAACGGGGCTGTGGCGATCGGCTCGGTTCGGTCTGGCGGTGGGCCGGCAATCGTTCGCTGCGGGATCGGGCAGTTCCGGCATCTGCAAGGGTTCGGCCCCAAGCCGGTGCGTCTAACCCTGGCCGTCTAACCCTGGCCGAAGCATGGCATTGACGGTGGGCCTGCGGGCGTCTAGATTTAAGGTGTGGTGACTTGAATCGAGTTCTGGGGTATCCAGCCACACTCAGGCCGCGCGGGCGGCACCGGGACCGTGGCGCGAATGGCGACAGGGGCAAATCGGTGTGTTGCTGCCCGCGTCGGCCTCCAAGGTTGAGTTGGCCGAGGTGCCGACCACCGACCACACGCCGGTGCTGTGATCGTACGACACCGTTCCTGAGGCACTCCCTGCATGTTCGAAAAAGACCCTCGCACCTTCTCCCCGGAATATCAGAACCTGTCGCCTGAACAGAAGGCGATGGTGAAGCTCGAGATTGCCCTGAGCAATTTCTTTCGCGCCTTCGAGAGCAGCGTGCGGCGCTGGGAACGCCTGGTCTATCCGGCCTTGGCGCTCATCGGCATCCTGGCCTTTTCCGGCTTTTACCTGATCTACAACCTGACCGGTGACATGTCCACAATGGCCCGGAGCATCGATCCGAGCATGGAGGTGAATCTGGATTCCATGTCCAAAAATGTGGCGGATTTATCACAGAATGTGGCCCCCATGACCAGCGAGATCTCGTCGCTGGTGCAGGTAATCCACGCGATGCAGGCCAACATGGCGAGCATGGATGGCAATGTCACCCAAATGACCGGCTCCTTCCATCAGGTGCAGGACAGTATCGAATTGATGACCGCCAACGTGTCGACCATGGATGGCAGCATGTCCGAGATGACCGATCACATGGGCACCATGAATCGGAATATGGGTGCGATGAATCAAAACATGGGGCAAATGGGCCAGGACATTAACCGGATGGGTCACGACATGAACCGCTTCACCCGCCCGGAAAGCCTGATGATGCCGTTCATGCGTTGATCCGTCTCGGATCCATCGATTGCGCCGTGATCGCCTCCAGTCGTCTCCGGCCCGCGCCGCAACACGGTTGCCGTGGGTCTCCCAGAGTGTCTTTAAAGATTGGCTTCAAAGCGTGACTTAGCGCGTGGACTCGCGTTGCGACGGGGCCAGGGAGAGTTCGCCGGCCTCTTCCAGCGTCAGGAAGCGGGTCAGGCCGCCGGTGTCAAGGCGCGCACGCACGCGGTACTGCAGCCGATCCCGGCCCGGATCCCGCAGCAGGTCGCTGAACAGGCGCAAGCCGCTGATCAGGTCGACCCCTGTCTGCACCTCGATCAACGACTCCCCGTAGGCCGGCACGGTCTCGAGATTGCCGGCCACGCCGGTCAGCAGCGAATGGCCCTCGAGGTCGACGTGGTAGCTCAGGCCCCGGAGCGGCAAGGGGGTCGGGTTGGGATTGATGACCCGCAGACCGAGTGCGAAGCGGGGCGCCAGGCCTTCCGAAGGCACCATGCGAAAGGCATTCAGTGTGATGGAGGGTCGCTCATAGCCCGGGCGTAGGCCGGCACAGCCGGACAGCAATAAACTGCCGGCAGTGGCCAGGAAGAGGCGTCTTGCGGGTACCATGGGACAGGGTCTCCAAGGGTCGGTGAAGTTCAGGTCAGTGAGGCCGGGTCGGACGGTGCAGTCGCCGCCGGTCCTGGAACGGCGGCCATGCCCCGGGGCTGGCCCCCGGACTCTGATGCATGACCCACGCCGAGACAAGCCCCTGCGTGCGGTGTCCGGCGGTACACTATGTACCGTTCCCTGTCGCCCATCCAGGTTCACGGAGAGAGATCGCATGCTGCTGACCTTCCGGACGTCCGCGTACAGTGATATCACCATGTTCGGTGACGTGGGGCTCGCGCTGATCGAGCGCATGGGGCATTCCCCGACGGTCCCCGGTGCGATCGACGCCGAGGACGTGCCGCAGGCGCTCGATCGCTTGCAGCAGGCGATCGCGGCGGAGGGGGACCGGGCCCTGCCGGCCGATGCCGATGACGAGCCAGAGGCGGATCGGATCAGCCTCGCGCATCGCGCGCTGCCGCTGATTCGCCTGCTGGAGGCGGCGGCCGCGGCCGAGGCCTACGTGATGTGGGACCGCTG
>PWGH01000026.1 GCA_003555285.1 Thioalkalivibrio sp. | reverse complement strand
GTTCGGACACCATCCTCGGCATCTGGGAACGCAACAACCCGGGGTTCGTACACGGCAGTTTCAGCAACCGGAACCTTTTCGCCGCCTACCTCGCGCTCTTGTGGCCACTCGCCGTGGCGGTTTGGTGGATCCGGGACATGCCGCTGCTCGGGCGCCGCTCGAAGGAGATCAAGATCGCCGGCAGCCTGATTACCAGCGCGATCATCGGGGCCGCGCTGCTGGGCAGCGCCTCGCGGCTCGGCAGTAGCGCCGGATTCCTGGGCATGGTCGTCGCCTTGGTGTTGTGGTCCCGTCACTGGCGGGTGTTGCGCGGCGCCTCCGTCTGGCCCGCGTATCTGGCGTTGGGGGCCGGGCTCCTGTCCGCGGCCTGGTACGGACTGATGCCGCTGGCCGAGCGCCTGGTGGCAACCGGCGGGCACGACGCGCGCTTCGAGGTCTTCGGGTTGATGCTCACCGAGTTCCCGCTCGCCTGGTGGCTGCAAGGCGTGGGGCTTGGTGGATTCGAGGCCGCGTTCAAGCAGATCCAGCCCGGCCACCTCACGCAGTGGTGGGACTACGCCCACAACGACCTGCTGCAGTGGCTGATCGAGATGGGCGTGATCGGTGCCGCGCTGCTGATCGCGGTGGCGATCGCGCTGCTCCGGGCCGCGCGCCCCAGTACCGAGCGCATCGCGCTCTACGCCGGGCTTGCCGCCCTGGCGCTGGTGGCACTCGCCGACTTCAGTTGGCACATCCCCGCCACCCAGGTCGTGCTGGCGCTGTTCATCGGCGTGTTGCTCCGGGAACCCCGGCATGACCCGCCCCGCGGCTCCTGACGCGACACCCGACCACCGCTGAGGAAACGCGGATTTATCGGCGTTTCCCTGCGGCACAGGGAAGTGCCGCCAGAATCGGCCACCGCAGGCGGTTGATTCCGGAGCAAGCGGCAAATCACATTGGCAGCGCAGCGTGCGCTGAACAAACCGGGGATGGCTGTATTCAGCGCTTCCCTAATCGCCAATGACGGGATCGTACGCGAGATGGCGGTCCGGTCCATGGAGGAAATTCCCCTGCACCAGGTCGACCTGCTCGTTCCAGAGCTTCGCGAGGTGGTCCGCGTTTTCGACGCAGGGCGCGATGATCGCGACGCCAAGGGCTCGGATCTGGTGGAGGCGATGCAGGATCGACGGGGCGTCTTTCGATCCATCGGCGAGAGCCTGAACAAGCGTGGGATCCAGCTTCACGAAATTCACGTCGAGCGCCTTCACCAGTTCCAACGCGGTCGTGCGCAGACCAAAATGTTCCAGGGCGACGGCCATGCCCTGTTCGCGCAATCGTCGGACCATCGCCTGGGTCCGCTGGCGGTGGGCGATCGCATCGGCTTCCCGGACCTGCAGCACCACGGCGGTGGGTTCCAGCAAACGGCCTTGCAGGGTCTCCTCGAGCCAATCGAGGAAGCGGACGTCCTGCAGTGTGGCACGGGTCAGCTTCAGGAAGAACGTCGTGTTCGGGGCTGTCCGGCGGTGGACCGACAGTTCGCGTAACGCCGTATCGATCACCCAGCGATCGAGCACGACACTCATGCCGAGCTGTTCGGCCATGGCCAGGGTTTCCGCGGGGAGACACACGCCACCGTGGTCGTCGCGGATGCGGAGCAGCACTTCATAGCGCTCGATCGCGTCGTTCCCCTTCAGGGAGAAAAAGGGCTGGAAGACCAGGAACAGCTTGT
The DNA here is from genome assembly GCA_003555285.1 of Thioalkalivibrio sp. The sequence continues at coordinate 4,734 of PWGH01000026.1, read as the reverse complement.
CGCCGAGAATCGCGTCGCGGATGCGGCGGCCCCAATCCCCGTGTTCGGCGGCATCCCGGGTTGGCGCGGACTCACGCGGGCTCTGCGCCGGCGACGCCGTCGTGCGCTCGTTCTCCGCCGTCGGCCCCGGCTGCACCGCGCTTCTGCAGCGTGTCGCGGCCTCGCGCAGGGCCGCCCGGACATCGTCGTTGGGTCCGACCCGCGCCATCCCGAGCCGTACGCGGACATCGTTCAGCCGCAAATCCTCGCGTGGAATGTCCGCGGCCGCCTGCCGCAAGGATTGCTCGAGCGCTTCCAGGGATTCCGGTCCCGCTCGGTGGATCAGGACCGCGTACGCGGGTTCGTCGTAGCGGGTGGCCACGTCTTCCGACGCGAGGTAAGGGCGCAGCGCCGATGCCATGCGCGCAGGGAGCGTGCCCAGGATGCTTCGGTCCTGCGACTGGGTAAGCTGGGCATAGCCTTCGATCTCCAGGAACAGCACTGCCCGGACGCGGTGTGCTCCCGCGGTCGTGCGGGCATGCTCCAGTACGGCCTCGAACCGGGAGCGCACGAGGAACACGCCAGGGGACCCCGTCCGGTCCGCGCCGCGTGCGGCCGCGCTTCGGTATTGCGCAGCCCTCAGCCAGAGCCGTTCCAGCAGGTCGGACTCGGCAAACGGCGGCAGCAGGGAGTCGATCTGGAGTTGTCGGAGTGGGTGCCGGTTTTCCGGCAGATCGGCCCCCGCGCCGAGCAGCACGATGGGGACCGTCTGCAACGCGTCTTCCTCGCGCACAAGCTGCGCGAGCTCCAGACCGCTCATGGCCGGCAGCGAAGCATCGACCAGCATCACCTCGGGCGCGAACGAGAGCGCGACCGGCAACGCCTGCAGGGGATCGTCGACGCTTTCGACGACGAGACCGGCTTCGTGCAGGAGTGCCGTGTAGCGCTTGCGCGTTTCCGGGTCGGCGTGCACCAGCAGAACCCGGTGGGGTGGCCGATCTTGGGCGGGAAACCGTTGGCGCAATCGCGCCGCCAGCGAAGCCGTCGGCACGGGCGCTTGAAAACAACCGTCCCCACCCGCGCGCAGGAGGCTCAGGCGCATCGCCGAATCCGCATGATCGACGATCCAGAAGACCGGCACCGATGCGGGAATCTTCTCACGCAGGGCCTGGGTGCCATCGCGCAGGTCGGCAATCGCCTGGCCGGTGGGAAGCCGGGCGATGAATGCGTTGGGGGGCGGATCCGGGAGCGCTCGCAAGGCGGGCCCGCAGCCCGCGAAGACCCGCACGTCGAAGCCGTAGTCGCGCAGGTCTTCCGCGAGGGTCGACGTGTCCGCCTCGGCCGGAGCGATCAGGAAGACCACCGGGCTCGCGGTCGTTGCAGCCGGTGCGATTGGGGCGAGACGGGCGAGGGCGGAATCGGGGGCCGCCCTGGCCGGTTGCCGGGCGCGCTTGCGCAACTCGGCGGGCACTTCCTCGATCCCGGCCTGGCGCAGCGCCATCATGATGCTGGTGATGGTTTCCACCTCATTGCGCGATAGCGGCTGCTGCGTTCGGACATGAACGTGCAGGCGCTCGTCCAACCGTCGCACGCGGTCGAGGAGGCGATCGACGCTTTTGTCCCGGAGGTGGTCCACGAGTTTTTCCGTCCGCCCGCGCAGATCCTTGATTTCCTGCAGGGGGCAGGACCGTTTTCTGACGATGTGCCAGTGCTCGACCAGATCCTCGAACGCCCGTGGCAGTTGCCGCAGGAATTCGGTCTGTGTTGAACCAACGGTCTCGGACGGGGTGGTGTGATGATCCATGGAACCTCGCAAGCCGCTGTCCGCGTGAGTATCGTGCGCGAAGCGGGGCCGCTTTTCCAGCGCCTGGCGCGGGCCGGCATCGGTCTCGGTGCCCAAGACCGGCTGTGTCTTGCGCCCGTGGCGACGCGGAGGGCGACCGTCTGCTCCGGGTGCGGCGGGGGGGAGGCAGCGAAGGGCCGAGGCGGTGGCTATATCCAACGGCCTCGCTCCGCGGCCTTTTTTCGGGATGCGGCTTTCGGGTGGTCGGTCGCGGGCGGTTGAAGTGTGTTTCGCGGCGATTTTGCCGGAGGAAGCGGGTCCCAGGGGGACGCTTTTCGCGGGAGTTGTCAATAAAAACAATCGCTTGAAGTTTCGTAACGGCGTGATAAGCGCCGTTGACGGCGCGCTTTCATTATTGTTCGGAAATGTTTATTCTTGAGCCATACGCATTTTCTGACCCGCGGGAGTAGCAAGGGCCGGGCTGTTCCGTTTTCGCGCGCGAGATGGGGTGTGCGCGCCGCGAGATATAGATTCCGACAATCAAGTACCAGGGGGAACCAGCGTGAAATTCGAAGAGGTTGCAACAGGGAACAAGGCCATTCTGGCTGCTGCGGTGGCCGCGCTACTCGTCGGGTGTGGCGGCAGCAGCGGCAATGGCGACCCCGAAACCGCAAACCAGTTGACGTTTGACGACGGGCTGTCCGCGCAAGGGGCGGATGTCTCGACCGTCGCGGCGTTGGAGGGTAGCGCCGAGGCCTTGGTGGAAGACGGGAATGCGATCGCGGAGTTCATTGCGAACCTGAATGAGGAGATCGGCAGCGTGAATCGTCCTGATCTCGGGGGGGGTGAGATCGCTACCTTTGGGCTCGCTGAACGTTCCCACGGTCCTCTCGACCTCGCCGTGTTCTCGCCCCAAACCCACCGGGATCGCCGCACCCGACTGGCGGCCCGCGGCGATCAGACCGTGGTCACGCTTTCGGCTCAGGAACTCCCTGAGGGCGAGTCGACCAACACGCTGCGTTGTCCCGAAGGCGGTCATCTCCGCAGCGATCTCGCTCGCGAGATTGATGTCGAGGGCGACACACGGATCCTGAGCGAGACGCTTTTGCAGACCTTCGAAGGCTGTACCGTCGCGTTGGGCAATGAGTTGCTTGAACTCAACGGAACGTGGAAGACGGAAATCGAAGAACGCGATACGGTCGAGACTCTCGACAACGATTCGGCCAAAGGCGAATGGACAGACACGTTCGCGACGACGATCGATCTTCGGGGATCGCGTTCCGGCACCGACGATGCGCTGGTGATGGACGGCGCGCTGTCGGGAGAAGAATCGGGTGACTGGTCCGAGAGCGGCGATGCGGTGAACGGTAGCGGCATGTTGATTGTGAACGTCGAGCGCATGGAGGCCCGTCTTGAAACCCATGCGGGGACCCCGGTCTATGTCGGCCAGTTGGAGGGCTCGCTGATTGAGGAGTTCACGTTCAGCGGATCGTCATCCGAAACGTTGAATGAGACTGGCGAGACGCAAATTTCGGGCAAGCTGGTCTCAAGCGGCATGGCCGGTGCGCTGTCCATCCGTACCGAGAAGTCGGTTCGATACGAAGGGTCCGCGGAGGATCTCCAGCAGGCCTGTCCCAGCGAGGGTGTCGTGGTGCTTTCCGGCGCGCGGGGAGACGCGGTCGAGGTTGCGTTTGGAGTGGACACCGGCAACACGGGGCAAGAGGTGAGCGTTGAAGTCGCTGGGGATTTCAAACTCTACCCCACCTGCGCTGAGGCGGATTACCTGGGGCCCGTCTTCTTTGGGCCGTTTTCGCAAATCACGGAGGGTGCGGCAACGGATTGACCGGCGTCGCGACGGCCGTTCATAGGTGATGGCCGGGGGTGGATGCCCCGGTCTAATCAACCCACCGAATGATGTGTTGGGCACCGGGCAGCGGTTGTTTCTTTGCGTATTGGCGCGCAGAGGGCCCTGCAATCAGCATGGTCAGCAGGGTGCTGGGCCTGAAGCAGGATCTTTCTTAGGCGCGTGGAGGATAGCCGCACGCGGGGTTGGAGCGGGGGTTCGGCAACGTTCCGTAGCGTTCCGAATCACTTGAACCCGCACGGGAATGCAGTTACCATCGAGACAGCAGAGTATTTACAATTTTAGATATATAACTAACCAGCCTCGGCAGGGGGTGTGTGATGCGAACAAACACAGTTTCACGGTTGATGTTCGCCGGGTTGATTCTTGTTGGATTCGGGGCGGCTTCCTCAGCCGTAGCGGCCAATGACAGAACGATCGTGGCGCCATGGCATACCATTGGTCAGCACGATGGCTATTGGGGCCCACGTCCCTTCGCCAACACACGGCCCTATTCGGTGGACCCCGCATTCGGGCCGCCGCGAGGACGCCCGTTCCGCACTGGTCCGGCGACGCCTTTCCCGGGAAGGGCAGCACCTCCCCCCGCTCCGCCCTTTGTCGAGGATTGCCCTCCGGGCTTCGTTCCGGACCGCCCTGGCCGCGCGCCCGGCTTCGCTCCGCCGCCGTTCGCACCGTGCCCGCCGAGTTAGTAAGCAATCGAACAACGGTGCCGTCCCGGACCTGACGGCGCTGCAGTCCACATCGGTGCGTCCCGCCATCCGGGCGGGTCGCACCGGCTTCGCGCCCTGCGCTTAGCTTCAATGGCCTGAATCCTTTTCCGTTCGAGAAATTCCATGACCTCCGGCGATGAGCGCGACGCAAAGACCCACCCGTTGAGGGCGATCTCGAACACCGATGGCGCCCTGGTGCGCCATGAGTCACCTGCATTCGCCGCGGCACCCGACGACGACGACAGCATCGACCTGCGCGAGTACTGGCGGATTCTGGTCAAGCGCAAATGGCTGATCATTGCCCTGCTGGCCATCGTCGTCACCGCAACCTTCATGGTCACCAAGCTCCAGGTGCCGGAGTACCGTGCCACGGCGTCGGTGCTGATCGAGCCGGAGGC
>PWGH01000014.1 GCA_003555285.1 Thioalkalivibrio sp. | reverse complement strand
CGGGCTCGGCAGCTCTACCACGACCGGGAAGAGATCACCGTCCACGTTCGTCTGGAGCCGGTGCATCGGGAACCCGTTCGTCCAAAGTCTCGTCCTCGACGGTCCGGCGCATGAGGGGCCGGCGTCCGGTGCTGCGGCGGGGGATCGGGGGGCTGGTCGCGCTGGGTCTGGTCTTCGTGACCCTGCTGGTGTCCTGGCACGCGCTGGCCAAGGTCGATTTCCTCTATGCCCTCTGGTATCCGACGCTGGAGATCGAGGCGCACATCGCCCACTACGCCGCGCGCAACGTGCACGGCAAACAGGACTTCGTGCGAACCGATCCTGCGGAGCATCGACGTCTGTTCGGGGCGATGGTCCAGGGGATTCACGGACGCGGCGAGCCGCTGGATCAGCTCGTTTACCGCGACGAGCAGGGTGTCGCCATGGGGATCTTCCTGCGCGCGGACGAGGTCGGGCATCTCGAGGATGTGGCGGGTCTGGTGCGGGGGTTGCAGTTGGCCGGTTGGACGATCACGGCCGCCACCGTACTCCTGCTGGTGCTGCAGGGCCGCCAGGGGGTTCTGCTACCAACCCCGCGGGCGGTGTTGCTGGCGCTGGGTCTGGCCTGGGCTGTGGGCGGGGCGGTCCTGGCGTGGGTGGGCCCCCAGCAGGTCTTCGATCGTCTGCACGAGTGGATCTTTGCCTCCGGTCACCCCTGGTTCTTCTACTATGAAGACTCGTTGATGACCACGGTGATGAAGGCCCCGGACATCTTTGCCGCCATCGTGGCCATCTGGCTCGGGGTCCAGTTACTGCTGTATCTGCTGGTGTTCGCCGGTCTGCGCCACTACACGCAGCGCCACCACCTCCCGCCTGACCCCACCGCGCGCTAGCGATAGGGATCAGGCAGGCCGGGGCGTTTCTTGAAGCGGCGATGGCTCCAGAAGTACTGTTCCGGTGCCTCGAGGATCGCCTGCTCGATCGTCTGGTTGATGCGGGCGGTATCGGCGACCGGATCGTCGCTCGGAAACGCCTCCAGCGGGGGCTGAATGGTCAGCCGATAGTGACCGTCCGGGAGCCGCGTGCCGAAGAAGGTCAGCACCGGGGCGCGACTGACCTTGGCGATGCGATGGGTGGCGGTCCGGGTCGCGGCCGGAACGCCGAAGAACGGCACCAGCGCGCTGTGCCGGCCGCCCCCCCCCTGATCGGGTGCATACCAGACCGGCAGATTCTGCTTCAGCGCGCGCAGCAGGCCCTTGATGTCGTTGCGGTCGATGGCGCCTTGAGAATGCTGTTCCCGATTTTTCTTGAACAGGTAATCGACCACCGGATTCTCATTCGGCCGGTACATGGCAGCGATGTCCCGGTGCAGACACAGGATGCGGCCACAGAATTCCAGGGTCGTGAAGTGGGCGCTGACCAGCAGCACGCCGCGACCCTGTGCCAGTGCCCGGTCCAGGTGTTCCAGACCTCCCAGGCTGTAGATGCCGTCGAAGCGATGCGCCGGTGCCCACCAGGCGCTGGCCGTTTCGAACAGGCCGATGCCGGCGGCCTCGAAGTGGCCGCGTAGCAGGGCCTCGCGTTCGGCCTCGGTCCGTTCCGGAAAGCACAGGCGCAGGTTGGTGCGGGTGACGTGCCGGCGCTTTTGGCCCAGGCGCAGGAACAGGCGTCCGAGTCCGCGCCCCAGACGATGCTGCCAGGCAAACGGCAGCCGCGTAACGAGCCAGATGATCCCGCCGACGAGCCAGAACGGCCAGGTTCGAGGGGCTGTCGGCGCCGGTCCGGGCGGGTTCTTGCGGTTCTTGTCGGTCACACCCGCTACTCCGTCGGTCATGGGCGGGCGCCAGTGTACACGGCAAGGACCGTGCGGCTCATCTCGGCAAAACGGCATCGCAGCGAGATGACCTCGGGCCGGGGTCGCGCGCTGAACGCCATGGCGGCAGCAGGCTGGGGTTCGGCCATCAGATCCTGGGGCACGGAGGCAGCAGGGGCTCGAGCAGGCGCAGAGTATGTGCGGTGGCGCCGCGGTTGGCATTCAGGGTGTGCTGCGCCCGCCGGCCCATGGCCTGCGCCTGCTGCGGGTCGTGCAGCAGATGTCTCAGGGCGGCGAGCAGGTCGTCGCCGTCGGTGATCTGCAGGAGGGCCTGGTGGGCCGCGAGTTGCGCGACGATCTCGGCGAAATTGCGGCAGTCCGGACCCATGATCACCGGGCAGCCGGCGGCGATCGCCTCGAGTGGGTTCTGTCCGCCATGGTCGACCAGGCTGCCGCCGACAAAGGCCACGTCGGCGAGAGCGTACAGTGCGGCGAGTTCCCCGAGGGTATCGAGGATCACCACGTCGGCGGTACTCGCGGTGCTGGTCATTTGGGAGCGCAGTTCGACCGTGTCGCCGGCCTGTTGCGCCTGGGCTCGGATCTCCGGCGCGCGCGACGGGTGTCGGGGGGCCAGCAGCAACTGGATCGAGCCCTCCGGCTGGTGCTGGCGCAGGCGCCGATGCACCTGCAGCAGCACGGCTTCCTCCCCCGGATGCGTGGAGCCCGCCAGCCAGAGCCGAGCTCCGGCGAATCGAGTCCGGGTCAGTTCGGGCGACCGTACGGTCGGCGACAGGTCGAACTTGAGGTTTCCGGTGACCACGACCCGTGGCGCGCCGAGGGCCTGGAACTGTGCCGCGTCGTCGGGACCTTGGGCCGCCACCGTGTGCAGGTTGGCCAGCAGGGGCGCGTACAGTGCACGAAATCGCCGATACGTGTCGCGCCGGCTCGGACTCAGGCGGGCATTGACCAGCAGTATCGGCAGGCCGGCCCGATGGCCCTGCCAGAGCAGGTTGGGCCAGAGCTCGGTCTCGACGATCACCAGGACCCGGGGTTGGAGCTTGCGGATGAAACGACGTACGAGCAGCGGGGCATCCAGGGGTAGATACCGGATCGCCACCGGCCATCCGGCAGTTTTCATGCGTTCGCCTTCGGCGCGTCCGGCCGGGGTGATCGTGGTCAGCTGAATCCGCAGGTGTGGATGCGTGTGCATCAGCGCGTCGACCAGAATCCGGGCCACGCGCATCTCACCCAGCGACACGGCATGGATCCAGAGATCGGGGCCGGCAGGATCGGGCTCGGCAGGACCCGACCCGGAAGGACCCGACCCCGCCTCGGTGCGATCGGATTCGGCGGGCGCACGTCCGACGCGATCGGATCGGAGCGTGGCCGTTACGCGCTCGCGCCACTGCCGTCGGTACGCGGGCTCGCGCCGGGAGCGCCACAGAAAGTGCGCCAGCGCCAGCGGGATCAGCAAATGGATTAGCAGGTTGTAGACCTGGCGCGCCAGGGTGAAGCGCCAGGATCGCGGGCTCATGCCGGAGTCCGCCGCGCTCAGCGGCAACGCGCGGGAGGATCCGTGGCGAGGATCATTCGGGTCATCTGCGCCCAGTCCGAGGCGACCCCGTGCGCGATCGCTGCGTCCGAATTCAGCGCGTCCGAAACCGCTGCGTCCGAAACCACCGAGGTGGGGCCTCGCTTCGATGGGTTCAGGGCGGCGGGCTCCGGGTCGGTGCCGGCCGCTGCACGCGGCGCGGCGGGCTGGGGTCGGAGCAGGATGGTGTGGCAGCCCGCGCGCCGTCCGGCCTCCACGTCCGAGGGTTTGTCGCCGATCATGAAGCTCTGCGTGAGATCGGCACCGAGCTGCCGAGCCGAGCGCTCGATCATCAGCGCCGAGGGCTTGCGGCAGGCGCAATGGTCCTCGGGGGCATGGAGGCAGTATTGGGCATCGTCGATGAGGACCCCGTGGGCCGCCAGCCGGTCGACCAGACGCCGGTGCACGGCCTCGACGGTCGCGGCGTCGAAGTAGCCGCGACCGACACCCGATTGATTGCTGATGATCGACAGGCGATAACCGGCCTGTCTACACGCAGTGAGGGCGTCGACGACGCCGGGGAGCAACTCGACTTGATCCGGATCGCGTGGATAGCCGACGTCCACCATCAGCGTACCGTCGCGGTCGAGAAACAACGCCTTCACGCTCATCCGGCATCGGGCCCGGGTCCGGCGGCTCGAGGGATTCGCCCGGCGGTCACCGCCTCGTCGACGCCCTGACAGAGCAGGTGCCCGATGGCGATGTGGGCCTCCTGGATGCGAGCGGTGACGGTCGAGGGCACGCGCAGGCAGACATCGACGCGATCGTTGAGTTGGCCGCCGCCCTGTCCGGTCATCGCCACCGTGACCAGGCCGTTGGCACGCGCCGCGTCGATTGCGGCGAGGACATTGGGGGAGTTGCCGCTGGTGCTCAGGCCGATGGCGACATCCCCGGGGCGCCCGAGCCCCTGGATCTGGCGCAGGAAGATCTGGTCGAAGCCGTAGTCGTTGCCGATGCTGGTCAGAATCGAGGTGTCGGTGGTCAGCGCCAGCGCCGGGAGCGGGCGCCGTTCCAGGGTGAACCGCCCGACCAGTTCTGCGGCCAGGTGCTGCGAGTCGGCCGCACTGCCGCCGTTGCCGAAAAAGAAGATGGTGCTGCCGCGGCCCAGGGCCACGACCACCGCCTCGATCACCTCGAGGATGGCATCGGCCTGTTCCTCCGCGAGCTGGCGTTTGATGTTCGCGCCTTCGTGCAGCACGTTGCGGAGGGTTTCCGGGGTCATGGTTGTGCCTTCGGAGCAAAGAACGGAGTCTAGCAAGTCGGTCCCGGCGAAGGCCACCAACCCCGGTCCTGCCGGCATTCGCCCCGACCGTCCTGCGAACGTCGCTTGCACAACTTGTGCGAGCATGACCCGCTGGTTATTCGAGGAACCAAGGATCGCGCTGGCCAAGATCAACCCTAATCGCGCCTTCGATCTGATGCACGAAGGCAAGAGCATCCGCTCGGTGATCCGGCGCGCCCTTGCCGCCCACGCTGATCGATCATGGCACCGCCGACGAATTCCTGCCCGAGCAGCTCTTCCCGCACAACCTGCATGCCGCCTGTGTCGCACCTGGCCTTCCGCTGACGCTGCGGATGCAGGAGGGCTACGACCACAGTTACCATTTCATCGCCACGTTCATCGGCGAACATCTGGCTTTTCACGCACGGACGCTGGCCGCGTGAACTCCCGGTTCGATCCTGTCGCCCGGGGGGATGCCCCCCGCGGGTCTTTGCCGCGTCTAGCGAGGCCCCCGCTCGGGCTCTGAGGAAACCACAGAGACGCTGTTGGACCCCGCGCAGACGAGGCCTCTTGTATACTGCGCGTTATTTTTCCAGCCTTCGGCCCGCCAGATGAAGATCAGCATTCCCGAATTCGATGCCGTCCGCGTGCTGGTCGCCGGGGATCTGATGCTCGACCGCTATTGGCATGGGGCCACCGATCGCATCTCGCCCGAGGCGCCGGTGCCGGTGGTGCATGTCGGCGCGATCGAACAGCGCCCGGGTGGTGCCGGCAACGTCGCGCTGAATCTGGCGGCGCTCGGGATCGGGTCCACCGTGATCGGCGTGACCGGCGATGACCCGGCCGGCGAGGAGCTCGAACATCTGTTGGGCAATGCCGGCGTCGACTGTCATTTTCACCGCCAGCTCGATGCGGCGACGGTGACCAAGCTGCGTGTGATCAGCCGCCATCAGCAGTTGATCCGACTCGACTTCGAAGATGGTTTTCCCGGCCTGCAGGCGCGCGACCTGCTGCCGCTGTTTCGGCCCCAGCTGGCCGGGGCCGCGGCCGTGGTCCTGTCGGATTATGGCAAGGGTGCACTGCGGACGCCGCAGCCGCTGATCGAAGCCGCCCGCCAAGCCGGTTTGCCGGTGCTGGTGGATCCGAAAGGGCGGGATTTCACCCTCTACCGGGGGGCGAGCCTGATCACACCCAACCTGGCCGAGTTCGAGGCCGTGGTCGGCCGTAGCGCGAACCTCGAGGCCATGGTCGAGCGCGCAGAGGCCCTGATCGCCGAGTGCGGCATCGAGGCGCTGCTGATCACCCGGGGCGAGGAGGGCATGAGCCTGATCCAGCCGGGGCAGGCGCCGTTGCACCTGCCGGCCCGCGCCCGCGAGGTCTTCGACGTGACCGGTGCCGGCGACACGGTGATCGCCACGCTGGCGGCGGGGATCGCGGCCGGTCTGGCGCTGCCGCAGGCGACCGCACTCGCGAATCTGGCTGCGGGGATCGTCGTGGGCAAGCTGGGAACCGCCACGGTCACGGTACCTGAGTTGCGTCGGGCGTTGCGCGAACAGCAGGACGACGCTGTTCACGGCGTGGTCAGCGAGGCCGATCTGCTGCTGGCGCTCGCCGACGCCCGCGCCCACGGCGAGCGCATCGTGATGACCAACGGCTGCTTCGATCTGTTGCACGCCGGCCATGTCGGGTACCTGGAGCAGGCCCGGACGCGCGGCGATCGCTTGATCGTGGCGGTCAACGACGACGCCTCGGTGCGACGACTGAAGGGCGCGGGTCGGCCGGTGAACCCGCTGGCGCAGCGGATGGCAGTGCTGGCCGGACTCGCCGCGGTCGACTGGGTGGT
>PWGH01000056.1 GCA_003555285.1 Thioalkalivibrio sp. | reverse complement strand
TGTGGCCGGCAGCGTCGGCCAGCCACTGATCCAGCGCGGCACTGTCGGTGTCCCCGAGTTCGATACCCAGGCGGTGCAGGTGATCCTGGTGGCGGCGATCCTTCAACACGCGTGCGTCGAGTTCGATCACGAAGTCACCGAAGTCGGTGTCGCAGACCCGGGTGATGAAGGCGCCCTCGGACTCGATGCGGCCGCCGAACTCCGCCTGTACCAGGTTTGCCATGGTTTCGAGGGCCAGCCCCGCCATCTCGATCTCGACACCGATACGCCGAGCTCGGCCATCGGGTGTGGTCGTCCATGGCAGTTTTCGGAAGGGTGCGGTCATCGATCGTCCGGCGGTTAGCAGTCCTTCCTGGATTCTGCAGGGCCCGGGCGAGCCTGTCGAGTGGCACTGGAGGCGCCTTTAGGAATCCAACCACTGTCGCGGACTTGCCCCAGCGCGGCCGGGTCCCGATCATGACGCGCACACCGTATTGTGACTCCGGTTACGACCGAAAGGGGAAGGCTGTCATGGATCAGATCTATCTGCGCGACCTCGAGGTCGAGGCCATCATCGGCGTCTACGCCTGGGAGCAACGGATTCGGCGCCGCCTGCGCTTCGACGTGGAACTGACGACCGATACCCGGACTGCTGCGGCCTCCGGCGATATCGCCGATACCGTGAACTACGGCGCGGTGGCCGATGACATTCGGGAGATCGCCGGCCGGGGTACGCATGTGTTGCTGGAATCCCTGGCGGAGGAGATCGCCCAGACCCTGCTTGAGCGTTTCCACAGCCCCTTCATCCGCCTGACTGTGGGCAAGCCCCACGCGGTTCCCGGTGTGCGCGAGGTGGGTATCGTGATCGAGCGCGAGAGCGAGCGCGAGAGCGAATGAGGCCACGCCCCGCACAGCCCGCCTTCGTCGGGCTCGGCAGCAACGTCCAGCCCGAACGGCACCTGCGACTGGCCTTGGTCGAACTGAGGGCGGCCTTCGGTGACCTCGAGCGCTCTGCGGTGTGTGCCAGCCCCGCCGCCGGATACCCCGGGCCGGATTACTGGAACCTTTGCGTCCGGTTCAGGACGACCTTGCCGGCGCCGGAACTGCTGGCTTGGCTGAAGGCCTTGGAGCGGCGCCTGGGCCGCGAGCCCGGCGAGCTGCGGTACTCCCCGAAGACCCTGGATGCCGACCTGCTGTTGTTGGGCGATCTGATCGCACGCGATCCCCCGTTGCCGCATCCCGAGATCCTCACTGCACCCTATGTGCTCGGCCCCTTGGCGATGCTGGTGCCGCACCAGGTGCTGCCCGGCCAGACGGTGGCCCTGGAAGACCTGTGGCGGGGTCATCCCGGGGCAAAAAACCTGCGCATCCTGCGCCCCGATCCGCTGTAGGGCGCCCAACCGCCCACGCACCGCCTTGGCGCGGTGCCGCTCCAATCCCCGGTGCACGCGCACCGAAAAAGTGCATCGAAGCGCCCGCATTTGCACCGAATTGGTGCGAAACGCCCCGCAAGGCTCCCTGCACCGCGTCAAATCCCACGAATCAGGCTGTTGGCACGCGCCATGCAGTACTCCGTCTGTCTGAACGACACATCGATCCCTCTAGGATTAACCGGATTCAGCGACAAGGAGTGAAAAATGAAAATGATCACGGCGATCATCAAGCCGTTCAAGCTTGATGATGTTCGCGAAGCAATATCGGAAATCGGCGTGCAAGGCATGACGATGACGGAGGTCAAGGGGTTTGGTCGCCAACGCGGTCACACGGAGCTTTATCGTGGTGCCGAATACGTGGTGGATTTTCTACCCAAGGTGAAGCTTGAGGTCGCCGTGGACAGTTCCCTGGTCGATCGGGTGGTGGAAGCCATCTCGAAATCGGCGAGCACCGGCAAGATCGGTGACGGCAAGATCTTCATCACCCCCATTGAGCAGGTGGTTCGCATCCGCACCGGCGAGACCGGCGCCGACGCGCTGTAGCGCGACAACCGACACCCCTGAGACTGGAGACATCCGACTATGGAACAGCAAGTAATAGACATCGGCTCGCAAGTGATCGAGCTCGCCTACGCCCTCGACACCTTTTATTTTCTGGTGTCCGGCGCACTGGTAATGTGGATGGCCGCTGGCTTTACCATGCTCGAAGCGGGCATGGTTCGGACCAAGAGCACCGCAGAGATCCTGACGAAGAACATCGCGCTCTACTCCATTGCCAGCATCATGTTCATGCTGGTCGGTTACAACATCATGTATGGCGAGGGCCTGTCCTCGATCATCCCGAGCATCGGCCTGTTCGTCACCGGCGACAATAGCGTCGAAGGTGTGCTGGCGAGTGACGGCGAAATCTACTACTCGGATCGCGCCGACTTCTTCTTCCAGGTGGTGTTCGTGGCCACCGCGATGTCGATCATCTCGGGTGCGGTGGCCGAACGGATGAAGCTGTGGGCCTTCCTGGCCTTTGCGGTGGTGATGACCGGCTTCATCTACCCGATCCAGGGCTTCTGGACCTGGGGTGGTGGCTTCCTCGACGAACTGGGCTACCTCGACTTCGCCGGCTCCGGCATCGTTCACTTCACCGGTGCCGTCGCGGCCCTGGCGGGTGTGCTCCTGCTCGGCGCTCGTAAGGGCAAGTACGGCCCGAATGGTGAGATCAATGCCATCCCGGGTTCTGCGATGCCGTTGGCCACCCTCGGTGTGCTGATTCTGTGGCTCGGCTGGTTCGGCTTCAACGGCGGCTCCGAGCTGAAGGTGTCCGACATCGAGTCGGCGAACAATGTCGCCGCGGTCTTCGCGAACACCAATCTGGCCGCGGCCGGCGGGGTGATCGGTGCCCTGATCACCACCCGTCTGCTCTTTGGCAAGGCGGATCTGACGATGGCCCTGAACGGCGCGATCGCCGGCCTGGTGGCGATCACCGCCGAACCACTGATGCCCTCGATGGCGCTTGCCGCGGTCATCGGTGCGGTCGGTGGCGTGATCGTGGTCTTCTCGATCGTCGGGCTGGACAAGCTGCGCATCGACGATCCGGTCGGCGCGATCTCTGCGCATGGCACGGTTGGCATCTGGGGCGTGATGGCGGTACTGCTGAGCAATCCGGACGCCACCCTCTTCGGTCAGGTGGCCGGCCTGGCGGTGATCTTCGCCTTCGTCTTCGTCGCCAGCCTGATCGTGTGGTTCATCCTGAAGCTGGTGATGGGCATCCGACTCTCGGAGGAAGACGAGTACATCGGTGCCGACGTCGCCGAGTGCGGGCTGGAAGCCTATCCGGAGTTCACCAAGAAGTCCTAGGACCTGAACCGGTCCAAACCTGAACAGGGTGCCCGGAAAGCGGGTCCGGGCACCCGAACGAGGTCTCCTCCAACGCCGACCATACAGTCTCCCAGGGCTTGAAATCGGTGACTTGCGGGCGCATCCAGCGCCCGCTTTTTTTTGCGCAGGGTCTGGGCCAAGCGCAGCGGGCCGACCAGCCCGTGCCCCAGCCGTGCGGGGTGCACCCGGTCCGGACACGCTCAAGTCATCCCTGAGCGCTCGAAGATGGCCATCCATGGCCATCTACGGTCCGGACCGGGTGCACCCCGCACGGCTCTCCAGCGTTGGGTAAAACCCAAGGGCGTGCGGCCGGCGATCGGGGGGTTCGTGAAGATCGGTGCATGCGCCGAGCGTCCCGATGAGCGAAGGATCGACTGCGTGTAAAGTGGACCCCGGTGTCAACACCGGTGATCGGCCGCCAACCGGCCGGGATGGACCGGAAACTGGGGGAAGGGGTGACCGATCGACCCGATGGATCAACGCGGTGTTCAACGCCGGTCATGGCACTGGCACTGGTATTCGGGCTCGCGGTCGCGTCCGCAGCCGCCCCTGCGCTGGCCGGTCAGCCGCCGCCGTTCACCGAGGCGCAAGGCTATGAGCGGGTCGATCACGAGCGGGCATTGCGCAGCCTGACCGCCAGCTTGCCGCAGACCGCCTCGATCTTCCCTGCAGGCGGCGATCTCAACCCGCTGACCAAGTCCGTGCTGCTTCTGGAGAATGAGGAAGGTGTCGTCGCGCATGCGCGCTACCGCATCCGCTACGGTCTGGAGGGCCGGACGGGGACGCCGGGCGGGCAGGCGGTGCCGTTCAGTTTCGTCCAGGTCGATCGGTTCAATCTCGGCAACGTGATCCACTCGGCGGTGGTGCTGTCCCACGAGGAAGCGTACACCGCGCCGGCGGAGGCCTTCGGCGCGGGCGAGCATGTCTCGTATCGCTTGGTCTTGCGTCCGGTCCAGGGGCGTGTCGCCGATCCGGTCGCGATCGGCCGGCAGGTGATCGCCGATGACGTCGCCGGTGCCATGCGCTGCCTCGCCGTGTCCTGCCTCGAGTTGGCCAGTGTGGGCGAGGGCGCTGCACACTGGCGCGATCATGATGGCCAAGGTACCGGCTTCGACAGGCCCTATAAGGACATCCGCAACGGCGTCTACCCCCCTGCGGCCATGGCGGATTTGCTGGCACTCGAGGTTGGCGTGGCACACATCGATGACGGGCGACTCATTTGGGCGGGCTTCGAGGAACCCGAAAGCGTTCGGGGCGGGCAGCCCTTCATGGAAATCGTGATGGACGTCAACCTCGCCCAGGATGTTGGCCTCGAAGCCGTGCTCCGCCTCGGGCATCTGATGGACGATTCCGTCTCTGTCATCTGGAAGCGCGCCATGACCTTCTCGGCCGGGAACCAGGCGCCGCATCTGTCGTATTCCCGCGCCTTCGAATGCGCCCGTGGTGAGCCTGGACACGAAGGCTTGTGTCCGTGAGGGCGCTGGCCATTTCGCCGGCATGTGAGATTTGACACGACCCCGCTATCGACCTGGGTGACTACCGGTTCGGGTAGAATCCGCTGGGCAGTGTGCCGGGGATGCGAAGGAAGTCGCGTTGGTCATGGAGTGGGTCCTTGAAGTCGACGGTTTGCGCACCGCGCACCTGGGTCCGGTGGATCTGCGGTTGCAGGCGGGGGAGCTGGTGCAACTCACCGGGGCCTCCGGAGCCGGCAAGTCCTTGTTGCTGCGCGCGATCGCCGACCTGGATCCGAATCAGGGCCAAGTGCGGCTGGATGATCGGGGCCGCGAAGCCATCACCCCGACCGATTGGCGGCGGCAGGTTGCCTATGTGCCCGCCGAGACCGCCTGGTGGGGCCTTGAGGTCGCGGAGCATCTGCCCATGGGCTGGGAACGCAGCCAGGCGCAGGCCTGGCTCACGCGTTTCGCCCTGCCCGAGGACGCGCTGGAGTGGGACGTGGAACGGCTTTCCAGCGGCGAACGCCAACGGCTGGGTTTGCCGCGGGCCTTCCTGAACCGGCCGCGTGTGCTGTTGCTGGACGAACCCACCGCCAACCTCGACCTCGAGAACACCCTGCGCATCGAACGCGCGGTGCGTGCATATCTCGCGGATACCGGGGGCGGCGCGCTGTGGGTCAGCCACGACACCCTGCAGCGCAACCGCCTGGGTGGACGGATCCTGGAGATCCAGGCAGGGAGGCTCGGCTGATGAAGCCGATCCATCGTTTTGCAGCACAGCCAACGGCCGGCACCCGATCGGCGAACCGCCGTGAGGGCATCGCGCATTCCCGCTGGATGGGGAGGGTGCATCCATGAGCGTGATCAGCCTGAGCGCACTCGACCTGTCGCTCGCCGCCTTGCTGGTGCTGGCCCTGGCCGGCCTGACCCTGTGGGCCCGTCTGGGCATCGGCCGCAGTCTGCTGATTGCCGCGGTGCGCACCGTGTTGCAATTGTTGCTGGTGGGCCTGGTGCTGCAGGCGTTGTTCGACCATGCCCAGCTCGGCTGGGTCGCGCTGATGGCGCTGGTGATGCTGCTGGTGGCCGGTTACGAGGTGATGGCCCGACAGGAACGGCGCTTCGCGGGGTTCTGGGGCTATGGGATCGGTGCCGCCACCATGTTCGTCTCGGCCTTTGCGGTCACGGTGCTGGCGCTGACCACCATGGTCGGCCCCAGCCCCTGGTGGGAACCGCAGTACGCGATTCCGCTATTGGGCATGCTGCTCGGCAATACGATGACTGGCATCGCGTTGGGCCTGGACCGGCTCACGCAGACGGTCTGGCGCGAGCGCCGGGTGATCGAGGGCCGCCTCGCGCTCGGCGACTCCTGGGTGACGGCGACGGCGACCATGCGTCGGGAGGCCGCGCGCAGCGGCCTGATGCCCACGATCAACGCGATGGCGGCCGCCGGCGTGGTCAGTCTGCCGGGCATGATGACCGGCCAGATCCTCGCCGGTGTCGCCCCGGTGGAGGCGGTCAAGTACCAGATCCTGATCATGTTCCTGATCGCCGCCGGCACCGGCTTCGGCACCCTGGGCGCCGTCTGGTTCGCCTCCCGACGCCTGTTCGACCACCGTTCCCGACTGCGCCTCGATCGCCTGCGCCCGGGTCGGCGCTAGCGTCGGTGGATCCCAGCGGAGGGCGCAGCCCTGTTCGCGGGACGCCGTGAATACGTCCCT
>PWGH01000148.1 GCA_003555285.1 Thioalkalivibrio sp. | reverse complement strand
GGCCGGACGGGCCGATCGTGGCGACCGGCTTTTGCGAGATGATCATGTTCACAGGGACCTATGACGACGGCACCGACCATTCGATGGGCCCGCCGATCTCGCGCGGCCTGCCGGAAGATCCCGAACTGCCCTGGACACCCGAGTTTCAGGACTGAACGCCATGATGTGGATTATGAAGGCATCAGGAGTGAGTTGTGATCCGGGCGAGTCGCGATGAAGGGATTCATCGCACGCTTTTTTCGACCGAGCATTGCAGTCGGGGTCTCGGCGCTCGCGCTCGCGGTTGCCGCGCCCTCGGTTCTGGCCGACGACACCGAAGAGCTGGCCAGGAAGGCCGCCGACCCGACGGCATCGCTGATGTCGCTGAACCTGCGCTACACCCGGATTCCGAGCTTTCATGGGCTGGATGACGCAGCCGGATCGAGTCAGTTTCAGACGGTCATCCCCTTCCGCGCCTGGAATACCAGCAATATTCTGCGGGCCACCGTCAACTACACCCACAGCGGGCCTGCACCTGATGGCCTGTCGGACGTCACGATCTTCAACTTGGTGGTGTTCGACAAGCCGTGGGGACGCTGGGGCGCCGGCCCGGTGGCCCAGCTGTTGCCGGGTCGCAATGGTGATTCGGACACCTTCGCGATGGGACCGGCGGCCGGCTTCGTGACAACCAGCGGCCGCTGGACCTACGGGCTGTTCAACCAGAACCTGTTCGCGGACGATATCGGCATCAGCAGCCTGCAGCCCGTACTGGCCTACCAGATGGGCAACGGCTGGGCGCTGGCGGCCGGTGATGCCCAATGGACCTATGACTGGGAACGCAGCGAAGCCATCAACCTGCCGATCGGCGCGCAGTTGAGCAAGGTAACGAGTATCGGCGGTCAGTCGATCAAGTGGTCGATCAACCCGGAATACAATCTGCGCGATGTCGACGGCCTGCCGGAATGGAGCGTTCGCTTCGGTCTTTCGCTGCTCGTTCCGGGCGGCTGATCCGAGCGTACCCGAAGCTGATCAGCGGGCCCGCCCCCGGGAATGCCGCGGAGCGCTTGCGCGCTGCATTTCGAGGCCACTGAGCCATCCTGAGCATCTGGTCGAGCCCGGTTGCGCCACGCGCAGTAGAGCCGCGCTATACTCGCAATGACGAACGCCGTCGAGCAGCGTTCTGCACACCGCGGTGCTTTCGTGATCATCAGGTGCAAAAAGGCGTTGAGGACGCTCAAACAGATTCATTGCATGCCTGCCTCGGCGATCAGAAGGAAAAATATTGTTGTTTTTCATGGGGAGCGCTGTTTTGAATCGAAACTACGATGAACCCACCTTTGTTGATGTGGTTTCCTGCACCAACAACGGTGCACAAGAAAATATTGTTACGGAAATCGAAGAACTCTGCAAGGGTCAACCCTTTGCCGTTCTTGCCACGCAAGGCGAAGGTCAGGCTTATGTCTCCCTGATCAGCTTTGCCATCAACGAAAATATGAGCCAGATCGTTTTTTCAACCCCCTCAAGAACCAGAAAATTCGATTTGATCTCCGGTAACAATAAAGTATCACTAATGATAGACAACCGTTCTCACAAACCCGAAAGCATCAATCTGATCTGCGCAGTCACGATCACCGGGGAGGCCAGGATTCTGGATGATCCGGGCGAGGTTGAAAAGTGGGGCCAGGCGCTCACCACCAAGCACAATTACCTGCAACGCTTTGTCGAATCCCCCACTTCGAATTTAATCCTCGTCGAGACCATCCGTTTCTTCTATGTCCGGCGTTTCCAAGAAGTGTATCAGTGGTCGCCCGGCAGCACGTCCTAGGCAAGAACAGAACCAAAAAAAGAGTCGGCCCTTTCCGGAAAGCCGCTACGCCTCGAACACCGCCTCGATGCGCTGCTGGATCTGCGTGTCCGCGTCGGGGCCAAACCGGGTCTGCCCGGGTTCGTAGCGGTCGCAGAAGGCGTAGGCGAACTTCAGGTCCTTCACGCCGAGGGCGCCGAACAGGCGGGCCTCCCAGGAGTGATCGTCCGGATTCGGGGTCAGCGCCGGCCAGCCATCCGGGCCGGGGGCGAGCATCGGGCCGAAGAAGACCACGCCAGGCAGGTTCTTCAGCCGCAGTGCGCAGCTGCCCTCGGTAACGCCCGCCATCGGCAAAAAGTCGATGGTGCGCGAGAGCCGTTGCTTGCGGTTGAAGTCGATGTCCACGATGCCTCCGGCCGCACGGATCGCCGGGGCCTCGGCCTCGAAGGCCAGAATCTCGAACCCGGCCCCGCGCCAGCCGGCCAGATCCTGGGCCCCATGTCGGCTGGGCAGGAACAGGTAGGCGGGCCGAGTGACCGCGCAGATCGCTTCCAGCGTGGCATGGGAGAAGGGCGGCGCGTTGACCAGAATGCCGCCAAGCTCCCGATCATCGATCAGCCAGACCGTGGGTGTGCTCTCCCGAAGGCGGTAGATCCGGCGGTCCCGAAGCTCCAACACGGGGGCGCCGAGGGTGCTGTCCGGCATCGCAAACTCCCGAAGGGTGTATGGGCGTACGATACAATGCGAGATCGGTGCTCGAGCAAGAAACCGTACGCGCTCAACAAGGCGCCGGCGCGGCACTACGCGGATGGCCTGCCCCCACCGTGCGTGAACCCCTGAATCTCCTCCGGGGAATCCCGATGGGTTGAATCTGCGGCATTCCAAGCCTAGCCTGACGCTGACCGGTCTTGAACCCACCATCATCCAACTCAAGGTAAGAACCCCATGAAGAGTCTTCGCATCATCTTCACTGCTGCCGCTCTGTTGACAGGCATCGCCCCTGTGCTTGCCGACGAAGTGACCTACCGCGAGGACATCCAGCCTCTGTTTGAGAGACACTGCGCCGCATGCCATGGTGCCCAGGCACCTTATGTGGGGGAGTTCGACGAAGACAAGGATCGCTACATGGAAATGAATCAGGGCCCGCGTATGGATTCCTATGCCGACCTGATCATGTTCGTGGTCTACCCCGATACCGGTGCATTGATGCGCCGCCTGGACGATGGCAGCAACCATCCGGAGGGTACGCCGGGCAACATGTACGAGCACCTGGGCGAGGACGCGAGCGAACGCGAGCGGAACCACGCGACCTTCAAGACCTGGATCGGCGGCGATAACGCATGGAACCTGGAACGCTGGGACGACATCACCAAGGAGCAACTCGACGCGTTGGTCCTTACATACTGACTTGCAAGGGATAGCGTTCCCATTCGCGACCAACGTTCGCCTCCCGCGCTACGTTCAAGGCAGACCATGTCTAAAGCACCCCCACTCGCGAACGCCGCCCACGAGCCACCGGCACGGGGTACCGCATTGCTCGTCGACGACGAGCCCGCCAACCTGCGCTTGCTGGAATCGGTGCTCAGCCGGGAGGGCTTCCGGTGCCTGACCGCTGACAACGGGGAGCGCGCCATCGCCTTGTACCAGGAGGACGCGCCGGACATCGTGTTCATGGACGTGATGATGCCGGGCATCGACGGCTATGAGACCACCCGCCGGATCAAGGCGCTGGCCGGCGAACGCTTCGTCCCGGTGATCTTCCTTACGGCCCTGCACGACAGCCCGGCGCTGGTGCGCTGCACCGAGGCCGGCGGCGACGATTTCATCACCAAGCCCTTCCAGATCCCGATCCTGAAGGCGCGCATCCAGGCCATGGAGCGGGTTCGGGACCTGCACCGCGCCCTGCGTGCCCAGCATGAGCAACTCGGCGAGCGGCACGCGCGCGACCAGCAGGAACAGGCGCTGGCCGAACGCGTGTACACCCGCATGATCACCAGCCGCAATGTCACGCCGGATGGCCTCGACCAATTCTTGCGCCCGGCGGCCACCTTCAACGGCGATCTGGTGCTGACGGCCCATCTGCCGGACGGCGGGCTGCGGGTTCTGGTGGCCGATTTCACCGGGCACGGCCTGCCGGCCGCGATCGCCGCCTTACCGGTGACCGAGATCTTTCACGCCATGACGCGCGACGGCGCGGACGAAGCCTGCCTGTTGGCCGCGCTCAATCAGACGCTGTTTGCCGTGCTCCCCACCGAGCGTTTCATGGCCGCCTGCATCGCCTCCATACCCGCCAGCCGGCATGAACTGCGCTTCTGGAACGGGGGCATGCCGCCGGCCGTGCTATCCAGCCCGCGGGGAGTCCGGGAACTGGGATCGCGCGGCCTGCCGCTGGGCATTGTTGCCAATGCCCCGGCTGCGGAGGAACTGCTGCGGCTTCCGCTCGCCGGCGATGAACGCCTGCTGCTGTTGAGCGACGGCCTGCTGGAGGCGGTGAACCCGGCGGGCGCGATGTTCGGCCACGCGCGGCTTGAGGCGCTTTGGTCCGGCCGGCCCGCCGAAGACCCGATTCTGCCCGACCTGATTCGGGCGCTCGATGCCCATTGCCAGGATACGCCGCCACACGACGACGTCACCGTTGTCGAGATCCGGATCGGCCCCAGCCTGATCCGCCCTTCCAGCGAACCCCAGCCTGACGCGCACCGCGAGGGCTGGCGCTGGTCGATCTCCTTGTCCGATGATCGCATCGATACCCTGCAGAGCATCTATGCCCTGCTCCAGCCCCTGCACATGCTGGACGGCCTGGAGGCCCACCTCGGCACGCTGGAAACCATCGTTCTCGAGCTTTACAACAACGCGATCGAGCACGGGATCCTGCAATTGAATTCGGCAATGAAGACCACACCGGAGGGTTTTGAGCAGTACTACCGGGAACGGGCCGAGCGGCTCATGGCGGGCTGCCGGGGCACCATCACCTTGGAGTTGACCTTTACGCCCCTGCCGCCGGGCGGACAGGTGACGATTGTCTTGAGCGACAGCGGCGACGGCTTCGACAGTTCCCGATTCAACGGTACCGCCGCTCTGGAACGGCAGATCCACCAACCCTGGGGACGCGGCATCGCATTGGTGCGCAGCCTGTGTACAAGCCTGCAGTACCAGCGCGGGGGCCGGCAGGTGGAGGCCGTCTACCGATGGTAACCTCCCGGCCGACCCGCAACGGTCACTCCACCGTGAACAGGCGTTCGAAGTTGGCAATGCGCAGCACGCGCCGGACGTCGGCATTGGCGTTACGGATTCGGACCTCGGCGGCCTCGCTGCCGGCATGTTCGCGCAGCAACAAAAGCATACCCAACGCCGAACTGTCGAGATAGGAGGACCCACCCAGATCCACGACATAGCCCATGCCGCCGGCCGGCATATCGCGATAGGCATCCCGGAATGCCTTGTGCTCGGAAAAGACGAAGTGCCCGTCGACCTTGATCGTCACCCGACGCTGGCCCTCGTCGACCTCCCGCTTGACCCCCATTGCCACCCCTCCGATTCAGTACCCCAATACACCGCGTCCCCCGAATCCGGGGACGCCCCAACGATGGACGACCGCACCATAACGGATCGTATCCCTCGTTCCGCCTAGATTCACAGAACACACCATAGTCCGGGATGGCATCCAGAGGAAGCCCTCCCGACGGCGCCGGCGTGCGGGGTTTGCAGCTACAGCAACAGGATCAGGCCGAGAACGAGGGCGACAGCACCGCCGATGAACAGGATCAGGGTCTTCTGGGTGAAGCGGCCCAGGACCAGCCGGGTGGTCTGGTCCTTCGCACTCTGACTTTCCGTATAGCCGTAGATCAGGCCGGCGATTCCAGCGATCACAAGCACAATGCCGACGACGTTGGTCATGGGATTCTCCAGCCGGGGTGGATGGAATGCGCGCGTCCGCGACAAGGACGCCGACCCGGACTTCATTCTGACCCACGTGCGTGGCGCTGTCGATCCGTTTCCCGGTCCGTTCGCGCACCCGCCGTGGCCGGCGGCCCGCATCAACGCCATCCCCGTGGGTTCACCTGGGTCATCCAACCGCCCCACCCCCGGTCGGATCGCCGGCCTTGGTGTCGAGGAGGAACTCGCGCAACACGTCGTGGATACCGAAGACATCGGCCCGCGTGCAATCGAATTGGCCCACCTGCACGCGAATCACGAAGCGCCCGGCGTGGTGGGTCTGCGTCAGGTAGATCCGCCCGTCGTCGTTGATGCGCCCAAGCAGGGCCTCGGTCGCGGCATCGCCGGCATCGAGGGCAAAGGTAAACAACGACAGCATCGGCGGGGTGACGATCGAGACGCCCGGCAATGCCGCGATCGCCACCGCCAGTTCCAGAGCCCAATGCACATGGTTGCGGATCCGGATGCGCAAGCCCTCCAGGCCGTAGGCGCGCAGCGTGAACCAGATCTTCAAGGCCCGAAAGCGCCGCCCCAGCGGCAGCGTCCATTCGTTGAAATTCGTGATCGCCGCCTGCCCCGGAGTCTCCAGATAGTCCGGACGCAGGCCGAGCGTGCGGATTTGTGGCCGGGGATCGGCCAGGAACTGCACCGCACAGTCGAACTGCACCCCGAGCCATTTGTGCGGGTTGAAGACGATGCTATCGGCGCCGTCGATGCCCGCCCAGAGCGGTCGGAACTCCGGGCAGATCATCGCCGATCCCGCCCAGGCCGCATCGACATGGGTGTACAGATCATGCGCCTTGGCCACCGCGATCCCCTCGGCAATGCGGTCGCAGGCACCGATCGCGGTACCGCCCACACACAGGACCACCCCCGCCGGCCGATAGCCGGCCGCCCGGTCGGCGCGAATCGCGGCATCCAGCGCCTCGGGGTCCAGCGCATGCGCCGCATCGGTCGCCACCTTGACCACATTCGCCTGCCCAATCCCGGCCACCCGCGCCGCCTTGTCGATCGAGGAATGCACTTGGGCCGAGGCGTAGAGACGCAGCGGCGCCTGCCCGGACAAGCCCTCGGCATTGCCCTGCCAATCGAGACTGCGCTCGCGCATCGTCAGCACAGCGGCGAGGGTCGCGGTGCTGGCGCTGTCGTGCAGGGTGCCGGTGAAAGGCGCCGTCAGACCCAGTGCCTGACGCAGCCAGTCGATCATCACCTGTTCGATCTCGGTCGCGGCCGGCGCGGTCTGCCACAACATCGCCTGCGCCGCCATCCCGTTCGCCAGCTGCTCGGCGAGCATCGAGGCGGGTGCGGCATTGCCGGGGAAATAGGCGAAGAACCGCGGGTGCTGCCAGTGCGTCATCGCCTCGGGCACGATGCGCGCGAAGTCGTCGAAGATGCTCTGCATCGCCTCGGGCGCCTCCGGGGCCTGGTCCGGCAGCTGCGCGCCGGTCGCCCCCGGTTCCGTCTGGGCCCGCACCGGGCGCTCGCGCAGACCGCGGTGGTAGTCGGCTATCCACTCGGCGGCCCGGCAGGACCACTCCCGGAGTTCGTCATGATTCATCGTGTGTACCCCCTATGACGCTTCCTTCGATCGATCGGGCGGGTCCACCGCGCCGCACGAAGCCCGGCTGGGCCTCCCCTCGTCGGGATCGAGCCGCCACCGCCGAAGACGTCCAGGCCTGGGCACCCTGATGCGTGAGGATACGCTCCACCACGCGGGCAGTGCGCACGGCGCGATCGACCCGGCTCGCCCGATTACGATATTACGTGCCGGATCGGGGTCATTTATGTTACCCAGTCTCGTTCTCCGCGTTGCAAGGACGACCCGGCAATCATGGGACAGGCAGCTGCACATTTCCATGAACTCCTGACCTACCTGAGCCTTCGCGGCATCACCACCGTGCTGACCCTGGCGCAGGCGAGCCTCTTCGGTGGCGGCACGCACGCCCCCGTGGACCTGAGCTACCTGGCCGACACGGTCCTGGTTCAGCGTTTCTTCGAGGCGGGCGGCGCCATCCGCAACGCGATCGCGGTAATGAAGAAACGCTATGGCAACCATGAACGGACGCTGCGCGAGTACCGAATCGGGCCCAGCGGCATCGTCCTCGGCGAACCGCTCACCGCGTTTCGGGGTGTACTCACCGGCGTACCCGAGTATCGGGGCGAGGCCGATCCCTTGATGTGAAGACCCTCGATGTAGAGATCCCGGATGTGACCGAGGCCCCGGCCTACGCAAGCGCCACGGTCCTGTGCTTGTGCCCGACGCCGGCCGATGCGATCGTGATGCGCCGGCTGTTCGCCTCGGCCGAGTGGAACGCCCGCGTCTTCGAGACGCCCGCACCGTTCATCGCCGCCCTGAACGAGGCGGTCGATGTCCTGCTGATCGCCGAAGAGGCCATCGACGGCCCTGCGGGTCCGCACATCAACCAGCGGCTGACGGCCCAGGAGGACTGGTCGTCGATGCCGCTGATCGTTCTCAGCAGCGCCTCGACCTGGGCCCAGCGCGCGGCACGACTGAATCCGGCGATGTTGCGGCGGATCACCCTGCTGGAGCGCCCGGTGCGCCTCGCCTCCTTGCTCGGCGTCGTGCGCATGGCGCTGGCCGAGCGCACGCAGCAATACCGGGTGCGCGACCTGCTGGATATTTCCCGCGTCACCCGGGGGCAGCTCACCCTGCACCCGGAACCGGCAGACCTGGCCGGCATCCTCGACGCTGCGATCAGCCAGACCGAGCACCACCTCGCGGAACGCGAACAGCAACTGGAGTCCTCGCTCGCCCCGGGCGAGCTGCCGCTGCACGCCGATCCGGTACGACTGCGCCAGGCCTTCGTGAACCTCATCCACAACGCCTCGCGCTACGCCCCGACGGGCAGCACCCTCACGCTCAGGCTCGAGGTTCAGGACCGCCAGGCGATCGTGCGCATCCGCGACCCCGGCGCGGGCATGACGCCGGAGACCCTGGCCCAGATCTTTCAGCCCTTCTACCGGGCCGAAACGCACGCCGGGAAGGGACTCGGCGTCGGGCTGCCGCTGGCGCAGCGCCTGATCCAGATGCACGGTGGCTCCCTGGCGGCGAGCAGCGCCGGCCCTGGACTGGGCAGCGAATTCACGGTGCGCCTGCCGCTGGTCCCGGTGCTGGCGGTCGACGCCCCGAGCGCGCGCACGCCCGTGCCCGGTAACGGCCGCGAGGTGTTGATCATCGACGACAACTGCGAACTGGCCTACGGCATCCGGTTGCTGCTCGAGGGTCAGGGCTATCGCGTGCGCGTCGCCCATAACGGGCTGGACGGCCTGACCGCCGCCGAAGTCCAGCCCCCGGATATCATCCTCCTCGACATCGGAATGCCCGGCATGAATGGCTTCGAGGTCGCGCGAAGCCTGCGCCAGCGGCCGCATCTGCGACAGGTTCGGCTGGTGGTCATGAGCGGTTACGGAGACGAGAAGCACTGCAACCGCGCCAAGACGGTTGGCATCGACGCCTACCTGACCAAGCCCTTCGCCCTCCCCCAGATCGAGCAGGCCATGCACCCCGACGCGCCGCTCCCGGATCCTGGCGACGCCGGCGGGAGCTGAACCCGGGCGGTGACGCAATCAGTGATCCGGGTCGTGCGCCCGCACCGGCCCGCCCGCGATGGCGTCGGTGCCGGTCTCTGTTCCTGTTCCACTGTCGCTGCCCGTTCCGGTATCGCTACTCGTGCTCGCACCTTCCTTCGGGCGATCCGTCCCTTCCCGGACCACTTGCAGCCGCCCCGATTCGATGGCCGTGACCCGCACCGTATCGCCCGCCGCAACCGGGGCGTCGCACTGGGCGGCATAGGTGGTATCCCCGACCCGGACCCGGCCGCGGCCCTGGGCGAAGTCGCTGGCCGCCGCCAGGCGCCGCCCCACCAGGCCCTGAAGCTCCTGATTCAGCGGGCGTTCGTGCTGCTCCGATCGGCCGTGGCGTTGCACCCAGAACCCGGTACCGATGGATGTGAGCATGGAGGCGGCAAAGAGCAGCAATTGCCCTCCGAGCGTCAGGTCCGGCACTGCCAGCAACACCATCCCCACGACCAAGGCGCCCAGGCCGATCCAGAGCAGAAACACCCCCGGCAACAGGATCTCGAAGCCCATCAACACCACGCCCGCAATCACCCAATACCACGGCGCCGCAAAGAGCTGTTCCATCGCCACGTCGCCTCAGGAGGGTTTCGGGCCTGTGTCGGCCGCCATGGAGCGCACCAGTTCGGTGACGCCGGAGACCGCACCGGCAATGCCCGCGGCCTCCAGCGGCATCAGCACCAGCTTGGAATTCTCCGCACGACCGATATCGCGCAGGGCCTCGACGTACTTGGTGCCAAGGAAATACTGGATCGCCTGAATGTTGCCGGCGCTGATCGCGTCGGACACCATCTGGGTCGCGCGCGCCTCGGCCTGTGCCTCGCGCTCGCGCGCCTCGGCCTCCAGGAAGGCCGCCTGCCGATCGCCCTCGGCGCGCAGGATCGCGCCCTGCTTTTCGCCCTCGGCCTGCAGGATCTCCGCCTCGCGCTTGCCGTTGGCCTCGGTGACCTGGGCGCGGCGCCGGCGCTCGGCGATCATTTGCAGGTTCATCGCCTCCTGCAGCTCGGGCTCCATGCGCAGGTCGCGGATCTCGATGCGGATGATCTTGATGCCCCAGGGGTTGGTCGCCTCGTCGACGATCCCCATCAGCACGTCGTTGATGCGCTGGCGATTCGACAGGGTCTCGTCCAGATCCATCGAGCCGATCACCGAACGCAGGTTGGTGGTGGTCAGGTTCACCACCGCGCTGTGCAGATCCTGGATCTGGTAGGACGCCGCCGCCGGATCATCGATGCGAAAGAACACCACGCCATCGGCGATCACCGCGGCGTTGTCCTTCGTGATCACCGTCTGCTGCGGCACGTCCAGCACCTGCTCCATCACCTGCAGTCGCCGGCCGATCCGATCGATAAAGGGCACGATCAGGTTCAGGCCCGATTCCAGCACCCGCGTGTAGCGCCCGAAGCGTTCGACCGTCCACTTCTCGCCCTGTGGGACGATCTTGACGCCGTTGAAGATAATCAATATCGCCAAAGCGACGAGAATCAATGCAAACAGCTCGAACTCGAACCCAGCCATGAACTACTCCTGTTGAAGACCGATCGAAGGCAATACGGGCGCGCAGCGTAGCAGGTTTCACGGCCGTCGCCGGCACGCCTGGGTTCGATCGCAGGTGCCGTGGAATCGCTGGCCCCGGGGCGATGGCCGGCAGGGGCAGGCACGGCCCGGTCGGCTCGAACCGGCCGCAGATCGCGTTGCACCCAATGCCGGCGTTATCCTGAACCGGCCTGATCGCAGAAGAGGAGTCATCCCATGGCGGACAACGGCACCCTCCCCCTCGGCAGCAGTTTTCAACAAAGCGTGGCGCAAATGGTGGATCACGCGATGCAATTCATCACCCTCGAACCCGGCGCCGACCGCGCCATCAAGGCCTGCAACGCCATCCTGCAGGTGAGCTTCCCGGTGAAGCTGCGCGGCGAAATCCGCACCTTCACCGGTTGGAGTGCGGTGCACAGCACCCACCGCCTGCCCGCGAAGGGTGGCTTACGCTTCTCCCCGAGCATCGATCAGGACACGGCCGAGGCCCTCGCCGGCCTGATGACCCACAAATGCGCAATCATGGACATCCCCTTCGGCGGCTCCAAAGGCGGACTGTGCATCGATCCGGGGCAATACGAACGCGACGAGATGGAACACATCACCCGGCGCTTTGCCCGCGAACTGGCGCGGCGGGGCTTCCTGAGCCCGGCCACGAATGTCCTCGCCCCGGATATGGGCACGGGTCAGCGGGAGATGGCCTGGATCATGGACACCTACAAGACGCTGTATCCGGAGGACATCAACTATATCGGCTGCGTGACCGGCAAGCCGCTGGACCTGGGCGGCATGCCCGGGCGCCTGGATGCCACCGGCCGGGGAATCCAGTATGCGCTGCGCGAGTTCTTTCGCCACCCCGCGGCGATGAAGGAGGCCGGGCTCGAAGGCTCACTCGAGGGTAAGCGCATCGTGATCCAGGGGCTGGGCAACGTGGGCTACCACGCCGCCAAGCTGCTCCAGGAGCAGGACGGCGCCCGGATCACCGCCATCATCGAACGCGATGGTGCACTGGTGGACGACCGTGGGCTCTCCGTGGAAGACGTGCACCAATACATGGTGCGTACCGGGACGGTCGAAGGCTTTCCCGGCGTGCAGTTAGTGAACCCGGGCGCCTCGGTGCTGGAAAAGGACTGCGACATTCTGATTCCCGCAGCCCTCGAGGGGGTGATCCATGAAGGCAATGCCGCGCGAATTCGCGCCCCGCTGATCATCGAGGCCGCCAACGGGCCGGTCAGCTTTGCCGCGGACACGGTCCTGCGCGAACGCGGGACCGTGATCCTGCCGGACGTGTATGCCAACGGCGGCGGCGTGGTGGTGTCCTATTTCGAATGGATCCGCAACCTGTCGCACATGCGCTTCGGGCGCCTGGAACGCCGACTGGACGAGGTCCGCGGCCAGCACATCGTCTCCGCCCTGGAACTGATGACCGGCGGGCAGGCCCCGGACTGGTTGCGCGACACCCTGATCCGCGGGGCCGACGAACTGGATCTGGTGCACTCGGGACTCGACGATGCGATGCGCGTGGCCTTTCAGAGGATCGATCAGCTGCGCCAGGGGCAGCCGCAGCCCATGGACTACCGGACCGCCGCCTATGCGCTGGCGATCACCCGGATCCACTGCGCAAGCCTCGATTTGGGGGGTGGCAGTTAAGCCCCTCGGTTCGTCGGCTCCGGCTGGCGATACGCCCCCTCGATCGGCATCGCAGCCCGGGCGAAGAAACACGGTGACGCCACAAGGCAATGGAATAACCGCCCGGGTCATCGACTCTATAGGGGATTCCGTAGCGATGGGCAGGTCACTGCCGCTCGCCCAGGACGCGTCCCGGGCTTGACCCGGGAGCCGTTGCGGATCCGAGCACAGACAAGGACCGCAACCCATCGGGCAGTGCTTCGGCGCGGCCCCACCCGTAACCCCAAAGGAAAAACAACACCATGACGTTCAAAACCTGGAAGCCACGACACCTGCTCCCGCTGGCCCTGATCGGCGCCCTGCTGATTCTACCGACCACCGCCCTCGCCGAGTATGGCGAACAGAAGGTGGTCTATCACGTGAACTACGACGAACCGGCCCGCCACAAGGCCGCGCTCGGCAACATCCAGAACCACATCAACGCCGTCGGCGCCGACAAGATGGACATCAAGGTGGTGATGCACGGCCCCGGCCTGGGCCTGCTGCGCAACGCAATGAACGATGCCGACATTCGCGGCGGAATCGATACCCTGAAGATGCAGGGTGTCGACTTCAATATCTGCAACGTCACCGTGACCCGCGGCAACATCGACATCACCACGGCCCTCTACGACGCCGCCGCCACCGATC
Source organism: Thioalkalivibrio sp. (assembly GCA_003555285.1). The sequence continues at coordinate 11,317 of PWGH01000148.1, read as the reverse complement.
TGGTACCCAGCGGCGTGGCCGAGATCTCCCACCTCCAGAGCCAGGGCTACACCTACCTGCGTCCCTGAGCCCCCGTCGGCTGTTGTAAAATCCACAGCGGCAGTTACCGGCCCGGGCCTTGTCCGGGCTTTTTTTCGGTGCTACCGGAATCGCAGAACCCGTCTTTTCAACCGCCCTTTATCTCGCACGGCCAGGCACTTGACGTGGATCCGATAGCAATATGGGATCACGCATAGTACGTTACGGGTTATCTGAACTCCGCTTTGCCCTCGTCCGCAACGAGCACCCGCCTTGTGAGCCCGATCAAGCCGCCGTCGAACCTAACATCCTCGCCCCGCAAAGGTCCGCCGCAGCCGGATCCGCAACCAATGCGCAAGGGGTTGGATCCCGCAGACAACGTCGCCACCGCCCAGCACCGCACGAACCCAAAACAGACCGAGGCCCTGATCCTCGAGAGTCGCAACGAGCTCCAGCAGATCTACGATTCGCTGCCGATCATGATTTGCCAGCTCGACCCCCGACGCAAGGTGATCGAGGCCAATCAGCATTTTCGTTCCTTTACCGGTTGGCCGAACGATCCCGTGGCCCTTTCGGACAAGGCCTGTGGTGTATTGGGGTGCATCAATGCCCTGGAGCATCCCCGGGGTTGCGGATTCGGACCGAACTGCAAGCACTGCGCCTTGCGCAAAGCCCTGCAGGACACCATCGATACCGGACGTCCGCACAGCAACATCGAATACGAGGCCACCCTGCTGATCCAGGGGAAGCGCCGGCCCATCTTCGCGCTGGCCTCCACCACCCTGCTGCGCAAGAACAGCGAGGATCACGTGCTGATGAGCCTGGTGGACATCACCGCGCTGAAGCAGGCCGAGGCCACGTTGCGTCAACGCGAGGCCGAATATCGGATCATCGTGGAAACGGCGCAGGAAGGCGTATGGAAGACCGACGCCGAAGGACGGACGCTGTTCGTGAATCAAAGCATGGCCGATATGCTGGGCTATCCCCGCTGGAGCATGCAGGGGCGCCCGCTCGGCGATTTCGTGGCCAAGGCGGATCGCGAGTGCGTCGAACAGCTGCTCGCCGAGCGTAAAACGGGTGGATCACAGCAACACGATTTCTGTTTTCGGCGTGCCGACGCCACCCCACTGTGGGCCAGTGTGTCCGCCACCACGGTCTTTTCCGAGCACCACGAATTCCTCTACAGCGTCGCGTTGCTGAACGACATCACCGCGCGGCAGGAAAACGAGCAGCGCCTGTCCAGGAATGCCCAGCGTCTGCAGACCCTGTCGCAGCGCCTGCTCTCGGTGCAGGAGGACGAACGGCGCGCGCTGGCCCGTGACCTGCATGATGAATTCGGTCAGCAGATGGTGGTCCTGAAGCTCAATCTCGACCGGCTCAAGCGCGACCTGCAGGATGTAACCCAGCGACGCCGGCTCGAAGACTGCATCGAGATCGCGGAAACCGCTCGGGAAAGCATTCAGACCCTGTCCCGGCAGTTGCGCCCGATGATCCTGGACGATCTGGGATTGTCCGAGGCCCTGCACTGGTATGCCCAGAGCCAAAGCGAACGCCTGCAGTGCCGGATCCAGGTGCGGGATCCGGTCCCGGCCTTGTCCTCGACCTTGGAGACGGCCGTGTTTCGGGTCGTCCAGGAGGCGATCAACAATGCCGTTCGGCATGGCGAGGCCACCCACATCGAAATTGCCGTCGCGGTCGCGGACGGCGCCGTTTCGCTGCGAATCCGGGACGATGGCCATGGCTTCGATCCGGATCCACGCCCAGACCCGCGCACACCGGGCCAGGGCTTGCCCGGCATGCGGGAACGGGCGCGGCTTCTGGGCGGGCGCCTGACGATTACCACCCGACCGAATGCCGGTACGCTGGTCGAAATGCAGATTCCCATCACGGAGCCGCCACCATGAAGCCGAACCCTGGGTTGACGAAACCCATCCGCGTCGTGCTGGTGGACGACCATACGCTGGTCCGAAGCGGCATCCGCCGACTGGTGGAGGAATTTGCCGGATTTGAAGTGATTGCCGAGGCCAGCGACGGTCGCGAGGCGGTGCGCCTGGCCCGACAGCTGCTACCGGAGATCGCCCTGCTCGATATCGCGATGCCCGGACTCAATGGCCTGGACGCCACAGCCCTGATCACCAAGGGCACGCCACAGGTCAAGGTCGTGGTGCTGTCGATGCATGCCGACGAACATTATGTGCTGGAGGCCCTGCGCGCCGGGGCCTTGGGCTATGTGGTCAAGAGCGCCGCGGTCGATGAATTGGAGCTGGCCCTGCGCACGATCATGAGCGGCGAGCGCTGGCTGAGCGCGAAGGTCTCCCATCACGTCCTCGAGGCCTACCTCCGCTTGACGGAATCGAACTTGAGCACCGCCCAGCAACCCACGCTGTTGGACGCATTGACTCCCCGGCAACGCGAGATCCTGCAACTTATTGCCGAGAGCCGCACCACCCGGGAGATGGCCGAACGCCTGTTCGTCAGCGCGCGCACCATCGAGAGCCATCGTGCCCAGATCATGGCGCGGCTGAACATCCATGATGTCGCCGGACTCACCCGCTTTGCCATCCGCAACGGTCTGGTCGACCCCCTGCTCTGAAGTGAACCCGTAGTCGCCGCAGCGGCGATTAGCGAATTCTCCGGATACCCCCGCTCGAGCCCTTCGACCACACTGTTCGTATGGGCTTATATGGAAAGCGCCCTGGAGGCTTCAGCGGTTGCCCACGGCTGGCCGACGCTATGTTCACGGACCGGATGCGCGCTGATGCCCTCGACCCAACCGCTCACCAACGATGGCCGCCCCCGGTGACGGACCGTTGCAGCAGACCCACACCGTGCCGGCGCACGCGCCCGGACCCGCCCCTGCTTGATCACCGTCGCGGGCGTCCATCAGCCTGCGGCCCCGCGACCGGGTTGCCTGCATGAGCCCTGCGAAACGCTCCACCCCATCCGGCCCTGGTCTGCCGGACCTCGAGATCGAGGCGCACGCCGGCACAGCGCCGCAGGAAACGCCCCTCGATCGCATCGCCCGGCTCCAGGACCAGGAGGACATCGATCTCGAACTGATCCTGGAGAACCTGCGTCTCTACCAATCCGAGTTGGAGCTCCAGAACAGCGAACTGCGCGCGGCGCAGGAACAGGCCCAATCGGCCAACACCCTATATCGGACGCTGTTTGCCCATAGCCCCCTTCCGATCCTGGTGATGCATCGAAGGGGGGTGATCCTGGAAATGAATGCAGCTGCCGAAGCGGTGTTCGCACCCCCGACCCAATGGCAACACCAACCCTTTCTATTCCGGCTGGTCGATCCGAGTTGTGCGCCGGATCTGTCCCATGCCCTGGTGCAGGCGACCGACCACGGGCACAGCCTTGCGCATCGGCTCCTGTTTCGCCCCAATCCGGACCGGTCCTTTTACGGCGATCTACATCTGCTGCACCTCAGCGAGGCGCCTTACGCCCATCCCACAGGCTATATCGGGATCGTGATCGACCTCAGCGAGCGCCAGCAGTGGGAGGACGAACTGCGCGCGCGCAACGAACGTCTGCAGGAGAGCGAGGCGCGCTACCGGATCCTGGCCGATTTTTCCCCGGACTGGGAGTATTGGCTCGGGCCGCAGGGCCGTTACGAATACGTTTCCCCCGCTTGTGCCAACGTCTGCGGGCACTCGGCCGAGGCCTTCCTGCAGGATCCCGAGCTCATGACGCGCCTGATTCATACGGAGGACCAGCCCCGCTGGATCGCGCACTGGATCGAGGCTACGTCGGACACCGAACAGACCGAGCACACGCATGACACGCTGGAGTTGCGCCTCCAGCACCCGGATGGGGACATCCGCTGGATCGAACACCATTGCCGCGGGGTGTACGACGCCGATGGCCAGTACCAGGGACGGCGCGGTGTGAATCGCGACATCACCGCACGCAAGCACGCGGAGGCCCAGCTGCGCCAGACCGCGCGCGCCTTCGAAAGCACCGCAGACGGGATCGTGATTACCGATACCCACGCCACCATCGTCTCCGTCAACCGTTCCTTCATCAGAATCACCGGCTATACGGAGGCGGAAATCGTCGGCCGGAATGCTCGCCATCTGCGCTCGAGACGCCATCGCCCGGCTTTTTACCGGACCCTGTGGACCCACCTGCAGGAAACGGGGCAATGGGGCGGTGAAATCTGGGCCCGGCGCCGAAACGGGGAGGAATATCCCGGCTGGATGACCATCGCCGCCGTCACCGATCCGCAGGATCGCGTCACCCATTATGTCGGCGTGTTCACCGACATCAGCCGCTTGAAGCGATCCGAGGAACGGCTGGATTATCTCGCGCATCATGACCTGCTGACCGCGCTGCCGAACCGGGGCCAGCTGCTCACGCGCCTCAAGCAGGCCCTCGATCGGGCCCGGCGCCGCAACCACCGGCTCGCGGTCCTGTTCGTGGACATGGACCGTTTCAAGCACGTGAACGACAGCCTCGGGCACGCCGTCGGCGACGACTTGTTGCGCGCCATCGCCAACCGCATGACGGAAAAACTCCGGGCCGGCGACACCCTCGCACGCGTCGGCGGTGACGAATTCGTCGTGCTGCTGCAGGACGACGATCCCCAAGGTCGCGCTGCCGACCTCGCGGAAGATCTACTGGAGCAATGCCGGCAACCGCATGTTCTGCCGAACCGGGAATTGTTCATCACCGCGAGCATCGGCATCAGCCTCCACCCGCGTGATGGCACCGATCCCGACAACCTGCTGAAGCACGCCGACCTCGCGATGCACCAGTCCAAGTCCCAGGGCCGCAACACCTACCAGTTCTACCACACCGCAATGGCCGCGGATGCCGACGAACGGCTGCACATGGAGAATGCCCTGCGCGGCGCCCTGCATCGCGACGAGTTCTTCTTGCACTACCAGCCGCAGATCCACCTGGAAGATCGGACCCTGGCCGGGGCCGAGGTCCTGTTACGCTGGCAAAACCCCCAGTTAGGCCTGGTGTCGCCGGCGCTGTTCATTCCAATCGCCGAGGAGATGGGTGTGATCGCCGACATCGGCGCCTGGGTGCTCACCGAGGCCTGCGCCCAGATGCGGGCTTGGGACGATCAGGGCCTGCGGCTTCCGCGCCTGGCCGTCAACCTGTCCACGCAACAACTGGAGCGCGGTGACCTCGTTGCCCATGTGGAACACGTGCTGAACACCACCGGCCTGGCCGCGAAACGGCTGGAACTCGAGGTGACCGAATCGATGATCATGCGCCAGGCGGAGCGTTCGATCGACACCCTCAATGCCCTGCGAGCGCTGGGGGCCCAATTGGCGGTGGACGACTTCGGCACCGGCTACTCCTCGCTCGGCTATATCCAGCGTCTACCGCTGCACCGGTTGAAGATCGACCGCTCCTTCGTCCGCGATATCGGCCACTGCCGAGATGACGAAGCCATTGTTCGAGCGATCATCGGCCTGGGCCAGAGTCTGGGCCTGGAGGTGATCGCGGAGGGCGTGGAACGAGCGGAACAGGCCGACTTCCTGCGTCGCGAAGGCTGCCAGATCGGCCAAGGTTATCGCTTCGGCCATCCCGTGACTGCCGCCAGCTTCACCGCCGCCTGGGCCTCCCACCCGGCGACCCCACCGTCCACCGTCCAACCCACGTAGAGACACCGTGTTGGCCTGCGCAGCGGGCCTTCCCGAGGGCTCCACGGTGCCGCGCCGAACGGTTTTGCAACCGTCCTGCCGTTGACAGGAACCTTGTCAATCCAAATACTTGGCGTACCGTCCAGAGGAAGGGCGGACACTGATCGCCCCGAGCGCGCTCGAACCGCCACCCACCCTTACCAAGGAGCATTCCATGACGCCCATTCGGATTCTTGGCATCGTACTGCTGGTCGTAGGCATCCTCCTGCTATTTTTCGGCTGGCAGGCCTCCGAGACCTTTTTTGAAGAAGTGCACGAGGGTCTGACCGGCCGCTACACCGAAGAAACCATGTGGTACTTCATCGGTGGTGCGGCAGCTACCGTCGCGGGCCTGCTGTTGACCATCTTCGGAGCGCCCCGACGCTGACCGGCACCAGGGTCTGGCTCCAGCCGCGCTGGAGCTCGCCCCTTCCCCTCTGTCGCCCTCGCCCGTTGCCCGCTGCCCTTACCGCTGCGCCCGACCGGGTCGCCGCCTCGCGGTCATACCGGGCCGGCACCTGTTCGCCTGCCCGACCCACCCAAGGCAATGTTGGTACATCAGGGTTTCCCTAAAGTAAACAAAACCTGAACGCCGATTGAGATTTTTTTCACATGTTCAGAACCCGTTCAGTTGCCTCCACTATCCTCATTTCGACGGCGGGATGGCGGGCCGGATTCTCACCGGAAAGGCCCTGATTATCTTGATTCAGGACTTCCACATTCGGACCGCATCAAGCCCGCCCGTCCCGATTCTTTTCATAGAACGGATCAAACATCGACTTTTCCGACAATGAGGATAAACCATGAATACCATCACATCGAAACTGATTCCTGCCGCCATCGCAGTTGCCGCCGTGCTGGCCGCACTGGCGGGGCCCGTTTCCGCCCAGAACAATGTCAATACCACGATACAGGAAGGGCGTATCAACACCAACGACACCTACCAGCACGGCCGAATCAATGACAATGCCACCTTCCAGGAAGGCAGGGATAATGCCAACCGCACCCGTCAACGCGGCGATCACAACTGGAACGAATCGGGGCAATTCGGACAGATCAACTACAACGAAACCCGTCAGCAGGGATTTTCCAACCGCTCCAGCCTGACGCGCGGCCGCTCGCAGCATTGAACCCGGTGCCGACGCCCGGAACCGGGCGTCGATCCCCTTTGCACTCCCGGAACACGAGGTATCAATGATGCGCGATCCCAGCATGAAGGCCACCCTAATGGCCTCCGGTGTGGTGATCCTGGCCTTAGGATCCTTCACCTTTGGCGCAACCGCCAGTGAACGAACGCACGGTCCCTGTTTCAACGTCCAGATTCAGCACGAACGAATCAATCAGTCCAACGTACGTCAGGATTGCGATATCAACGTCAGCCGGACCGTACAAGTCGGCCAGCAGAACGAGTCGAACACTCAACAGCGCGGGGCACGCAACGACAACAAGGTGCGCCAAACCCAATATGACCACCCGGCGTTCTCAACATCCACACGCGGCGCCTATTCCACCGGAAGAAACTACCGTTAGGTTCATCCCGGGAAGTCCGTGCAGGACTTCCCGGTTACGGCGTTTCCGACAGCATCGGGCTGTCTTTGTTTTATCGCACATCCAGGAGAATACATTCATGAGGCATTCAACGTCCACGTCGATCCTGCTGATGGCCTGCACGGTCCTCGTGAGCTCTCTGGGGGGACTGGCAGTGGCACAGGAAAACAACAATGCGACCATTCAGATCGGCCACGTCAATATCAACCGAACCAGTCAATGCGGAGAACTCAACACCAACACCACGTATCAACAAGGGCATGTGAACATCAACCAGACCGGACAGGGCTGCGGCCGCGAGCGCAACCCGAACCGGCAGGCACAGGCCGGCCACGCCAAGCACGCCGACGCCGGCCGCGGTCGTTCCACGAGTGCACCGGGGCTACAGCGGTGAGCGGCCGGTGCCGCCCGACAAGCAGCGCGTCACCCCGGTTTCCACCTCGGGAACACCGGCGATCGGGCAGACCAGGGACCATCGAACGACTCAGCACCTCGGGTGCCGCCGCGCTGGCCCTACTGCTGGTGCTGAGTCCGGGCGCGACGGGGTGCGCGGTGGCGGATGTGCACACCCACCATCACCGCGGCACGAGCAGCACCCATGCGACGCAGGGTGACCCGATTCACGCCGACGGGACGCAGATCACGCGGTACCGAGATGGACACCGGATCGTCACCCGACAGGGGGGCCACACCGACGTCACGGTGCAACGCCGTGGGACGATCCCGGGAACTGCCGAACCGGATGGCACCTTCGGCTACGCACCGCCTGCGACAACCGCGAACCAGCGCTTCGAACGGCCGGAACGTCTCGGGTCCGCGGTAATGGACGAGGCAACGGTATCCGATCCCGCTCCAACGTCCGCTCGAGACAGGTATCGACAGCGGATGTTCGAGCGACTGGACAGGGCATCGGATGCGTCAATCTGGTGAAAAACCGGGATGGCCGCTGAAGATCCCGCGCGACCAGAGTTGAATCCTATGGGCGGGCATGGATGCGTGGCGGCACGGCGCCAGGCATCCTGGGTTCAAGGGCGTGCCAATAACCGGTAATCGCGGCGACCATCGGCGTATTCGATGACCGCGAGCGGCACCTCGGCACCCGCCTGCAACGACGGCTGCGCCTCCCGCCAGAGGATCCGCAGCACCCCATCCTCCGGCGTTTCGACCACGACCCGGATCCAGTGCGTCTCCTCGCTTTCCCGCTCCACCGCCAGCACGGGAACCAGGAGCACACGCCGGTCCACCACCTCCGGCGTCGTCCAGCGGCCGTACAGCAGCACCATCAACACCACCACCATACCCAGAGCGGCGATGGCCGCGCGGGTGCTGCGTATCGCGTACGCCATCTGATTCCAGAAGCCCACTGCGTATTTCCCCCGATGCTGGCCCACCAAACTGTCGCCCGGTCCCAACGCCATCACGGTCGTTGGCAAGATACTGGGTAAAAATGCGAATCAGATCCTTGAATTGGATTCAGATTGTGAGTAAGCTTTCGTTGTGCAATGCAGCACAGCCTCTCGCCGGGACGCCCGAAGTGCGCGTTGCCACGTTGATTGTAGCCGCGCTTCGTACCGGCCTCGGCGAAGCCCACCACAGGTATGCACCATGAGCTTGAGTCTCGCCCGGAATCCCGATCGGTCCTACGATATCCTGCGTTCCGATCACCAGCACCTGCGTTCGATCTTCTCCCCGAAGTCGATCGCGCTGATCGGCGCCACCGACCGGGTCGGGAGTGTCGGCCGCACCCTGCTGTGGAACCTGCTCAGCCACCCCTTCGGCGGCACCCTGTACCCGGTGAACGGACAGCGCCAGAGCGTGCTGGGGGTCCGCGCCTACGCCACGATCGCGGATGTGCCGGAATCGGTGGATTTGGCAATCATCGCCACGCCGGCACCGACCGTGCCCGCGGTGATTCGCGAATGCGTGGCTGCGGGCGTACGCGGTGCGATCGTGATCTCCGCCGGCTTCCGGGAAATCGGAACCGAAGGCGCGGCCCTGGAGGCCGAGATCCAGGAAGCCTTGCAGCACAGCGCGCTGCGGGTGATCGGGCCCAACTGCCTCGGGGTGATGAGCCCGCGCACCGGTCTGAACGCGACCTTCGCCGGGGTGATGGCCCAGCCCGGCCACGTCGCCTTCATCAGCCAAAGCGGCGCGGTCGGCACCGCGGTACTCGACTGGAGCCGGCAGCACAACGTGGGCTTCAGCACCTTCGCGTCGATCGGTTCGATGCTCGACGTCGATTGGGGCGATCTCATCCACTACCTGGGCGATGATCCGCACACCCGCAGCATCGTGATCTACATGGAAAGCATCGGCGATGCCCGCTCGTTTCTCTCCGCCGCCCGCGAGGTCGCGCTGACCAAGCCGATCATCGTGATCAAGGCCGGCCGCACCGACGCTGCTGCGAAGGCGGCCGCCTCGCACACCGGCACCCTGGCCGGCAGCGATGCGGTGCTCGACGCCGCGTTCCGTCGCTCCGGAGTGCTGCGCGTCGACTCGCTGGCCGAGATGTTCAATGTCGCGCAGGTGCTCGCGAAGCAGGCCTATCTGCCGCAGGGACGGCGTCTGACGATTCTGACCAATGCCGGCGGCCCGGGCGTGCTCAGCACCGACGCGCTGATCACCGGCGGCGGCGAGCTGACCCCGCTGCACGAAGACACCTTGGCCGGACTGAATGCCGTACTCCCGGCGCACTGGAGCCACGGCAACCCGGTCGACATCCTGGGCGACGCCGATCCGGAGCGTTATGCCCAGGCCTTCGAGATCGCCGCACGCGATCCGAATGCCGACGGCATCCTGGTGGTGCTGACGCCGCAGGCGATGACCGATCCGACCCGCACCGCCGAGCGCATCAAGGAATGCGCGAAAGACCTGAAGAAGCCGGTGCTCGCCAGCTGGATGGGCGGCGCCGACGTCGTCGCCGGCCAGGCGATTCTGAACCAGGCCAACATCCCGACCTATTCGCATCCGGATGCCGCCGCCCACCTGTTCAACCTGATGTGGCGCTACCACTGCAGCCTGAAGGCGCTGTATGAAACCCCGGCCCCGGCGATGACCTGGGACGAGTCCGGCCTCGCGCTGACCCAGGTGAAACGCCTGCTGAAGCAGGCCGCCCGCGACCAGCGCACCGTGCTGACCGAACTCGAGTCGAAGACCCTGCTGTCGGCCTACGGCATCCCGGTGGTCGCGACCCACAAGGCGCACACCGCCGCCGAGGCGGTGCTCCAGGCCCGCTCGATCGGCTATCCGGTGGTGGTCAAACTGGACTCGAAGACCGTCACCCACAAGAGCGACGTCGGCGGCGTGCGCCTGCACCTGACCGACGACACGGCCGTGACCGCGGCCTTCGAAGGCATCCGCGACACCGTGACGGCGAAGGCCGGAGCGGAGCATTTCGACGGCGTCACTGTGCAACCGATGATCTCCCGCGACGACAGCTACGAACTCATCCTCGGCAGCAGTGTCGATGCCCAGTTCGGCCCCGTGCTGTTGTTCGGTGCCGGCGGGCAGATGGTCGAGGTGATGCGCGACAGCGCCGTCGCCCTGCCGCCGCTGACGACCACCCTCGCCCGTCGCCTGATGGAGCAGACCCGCATTCATACCGCACTGCAGGGCGTTCGCGGCCGCGAGGCGGTGGACCTGCCGCAGATCGAAAAGCTGCTGGTGCGCTTCAGCCAGCTGATCATCGAGCATCCGGAGATCAAGGAGATCGACATCAACCCCTTGCTGGCCTCGCCGATGGACGCTTCCGGACACGGCGCCTTGCGCGCCCTGGATGCCCGGGTGCTGCTGCATGAACCGAACGTCGATATGCAGACCTTGCCGCGCCCGGCGATCCGACCCTATCCGATCCAGTACGTTACCGATTGGGTCCTGAAGGACGAGCGGGCCGTGACGATCCGTCCGATTCGCCCGGAGGACGAACCGTTGATGGCGCAGTTCCATCAGAACCTGTCCGAGGGCAGCGTCTACCTGCGCTACTTCCACATCATGCAGCTGACCCAGCGCGTCGCCCACGAGCGGCTCACCCGCATCTGCTTCACCGACTACGACCGGGAGATGGCCCTGGTGGTCGACTATCACGACCGCGAGCGCGACGAACACCG
>PWGH01000024.1 GCA_003555285.1 Thioalkalivibrio sp. | reverse complement strand
GCCCCTCGGCCGTATCCAGTGCTTCGTTACTCCAGAAAATTCACCGTCGCATCGACGACATCGTCGGCGAAAAAATCCCGGAAGAAGTGGTCGGCGCCATCCACGGTGACCGTCTCGACGGCATCGGTCTGTTCCAGCCCCGCCAGGCGTTCGGGTAGATCGGCAACCACGTCATCCTCGGAACCGATGATCACCAGCGTGGGCGTCTGGATCCCATCGATCACGGTCGGGGTATCGTGTTCCGCCTCGGGCCGGTAATAGTCGAGGAAAGCGCTGGGCGCGACATCCAGCTCCTCGCAATAGAGAAAGCGCACGTTTTGCATCGGCGTCTCGGGCTGATCCATGCGCAACAATTCCTCGGCCTGACCGAGGCGAGTGATCAACGGCATTCCGGACTGCGCCTCGTAACTCGCCGCCACCGCTTCAGCGTCGTAGGTGCTCGGCGCGATCAGCACCAGGGCCCGGACGTCCTCGGGGCCGTATTCCGTGTAAAAGCGTGCGATCTGGTTGCCGCCGCGCGAATGCCCGAGCAGGGTCACCGGACCGTAGCCGGACTCCCGGAGCCAGCCCATCCAGGCCTCCAGTTCGCCGAAGTGCCCCTGCAGCCCCTGCGTAATCGGCCGGTCGCAGCCGAACATGCCTTCGCGCGCATCGATGCCATAACTCAGGTTTACCGACAGGGCATTGAAGCCTCGCTCGGCCAGCAGATCCTGTACCGCCGCCATGATCTCCATGCGCCCGTGCGCCAGGGTGCCGTGAAGCATCAGGACCACGCCATCCTCAGGGCTTGCGCCGAGGCCTGACTGCAGGTGCGCGACCGCGGTGACGCCATCGTGCTCCAAGGTCACACGCTCGGCCGACCACGCCGCAAGCGGCCAGAACAGCACGATCAGAAGCCCGATAAAGGCCGACTTAGGGTGCGGAAACATCGCGATCTCCTTGATTATTAATATAATGGTGAATATTGTCCCGGCAGGAACAACCGTCGGGCGCCTGCGGACCCACACTCCGGTGTTCAGCGGCACACTCTTGGTCATGGACCGGACGCGTCACGACCCCACGGTTCCCGAGCCCCGCTTTCGCGCTCCCACCGGCTATGGTTTCCACTATAGACGGACCGGGCGCAGGATAATTTCCTCCCGGATTCCTGATGGCGGGACTCGTGCTAGAGTTTCGGGCTTCCGCTCCCCTTGTGCACAACCATCGAAAGAGGCCTTATGGCGCAGTACATTTTCACCATGAATGGCGTCGGCAAGATCGTCCCGCCGAAGAAATACATCCTGAAGGACATCTACCTGAACTTCTTCCCGGGCGCCAAGATCGGCGTGCTGGGCTACAACGGTTCGGGCAAATCCACCCTGCTGCGCATCATGGCCGGGGTGGATTCGGACATCATCGGCGAGGCGCGCCCGCAGCCGGGCATCCGCGTCGGCTATCTGGAACAGGAACCGCAACTCGACGCCAGCAAGGACGTCCGCGGCAATGTCGAGGCGGCGGTGCAGCCCATTCAGGACGCCCTCGCCCGCCTGGATCAGGTCTACGCCGCTTACGCCGAGCCCGATGCCGACTTCGACAAGCTGGCCGCGGAGCAGGGGGAACTCGAGGCCCTGATCCAGGCGAGCGACGGACACAACCTCGAACGCCAGCTCGAGGTCGCGGCCGATGCGCTGCGTCTGCCGCCCTGGGACGCGGCGGTCGACACCCTCTCCGGCGGGGAGCGGCGCCGGGTGGCGCTGTGCCGCCTGCTGCTCTCGGCCCCGGACATGCTGATCCTGGACGAACCGACCAACCACCTCGACGCCGAAAGCGTCGCCTGGCTGGAGCGCTTCCTGCAGGAATTCAACGGCACCGTCGTTGCGGTGACCCATGACCGGTACTTCCTGGACAACGTCGCCGGCTGGATCCTGGAACTCGATCGCGGCCAGGGTATTCCCTGGGAAGGCAACTACTCCTCCTGGCTGGAGCAGAAAGAGCAACGCCTGGCCCGCGAGGAAAAGGGCGAGCAGGCCCGGGTCCGGGCGATGGAATCCGAGCTGGAGTGGGTGCGCAGCAACCCCAAGGGGCGCGGCGCCAAGAGCAAGGCACGCCTGAAGCGTTTCGAGGAACTGTCCTCCAGCGACTACCAGCGCCGCTCGGAAACCAAGGAGCTGTACATCCCGCCCGGCCCGCGCCTGGGCGACGTGGTGCTCGAGGCCGAGGACTTGAGCAAGGCCTTCGGCGATCGCGTGCTGTATCAGGGGCTGTCGTTCTCGGTGCCGCGCGGCGGGATCGTCGGGGTGATCGGTCCCAACGGCGTGGGCAAGACCACGCTGTTCCGGATGATCACCGGCCAGGAAATGCCCGACGCCGGCCAGCTGACGGTGGGCGAAACGGTGCAGATCGCCCATGTCGACCAAAGTCGCGATGATCTGAGCGATGCCAAGACGGTGTGGGAGGAGATCTCCGACGGTCAGGACATCGTGCAGGTCGGCACCTTCCAGATGCCGTCGCGCGCCTATGTCGGGCGCTTCAACTTCAAGGGCGCCGATCAGCAGAAACGGATGAAGGAACTGTCCGGCGGCGAACGCAACCGGGTGCATCTGGCAAAGCTGCTGAAGAGCGGCGGCAACCTGCTGCTGCTCGACGAGCCCACGAACGACCTCGATGTCGAAACGCTGCGCGCGCTGGAGGAGTCGCTGCTGGACTTCCCCGGTTCCGCGATCGTGATCTCGCACGACCGCTGGTTCCTGGATCGGATCGCCACCCACCTGCTGGCTTTCGAGGAAGACGGCAACGTGAATTTCTTCGAGGGCAACTACCAGGAGTACGAGGCCGACCGCAAGGCCCGCCTCGGCGCCGCCGCCGAACAGCCGCATCGGATGAAGTACAAGCGCCTGGCCTCCTAGGCCACCCTCGCCCGCGACCAGGAAATCCTCCTGGCATGAAAACCCCCGGCACCCTACAGCGGTGCCGGGGATCCGGCACTTAGTCTACCTTCACCTCGATCTTCCGGGGCTGGGCATGCTCGGCCTTGGGGATCGTCAGTTTCAGTACGCCGTTGTTGAACTCCGCACTGACCTTTTCGGTGTCCAGTTCCCGCGATAGGGTGAACACCCGCCGATAGCGGGACCGGCTGACTTCGGCATGCGTGGCGTCCATGCCCTCAGGCACGTCCAGCGCGACCTCGCCCTCGATAGTCAAGGTATCGGTTTCGACCTGGAGCTCGAGCTTGTCCTTCGGGACACCGGGCATGTCCGCATACAGGGTGATGCCGTTGGAATCCTCCAGCACATCGACCGGGGGCATCAGCGTGAGCCCCTCGCGCCCCTCGCGCTCGGACCGGGAGGTCGGCCGGCTTTCTTCCTTCTTGGCAACTTGATGTGTCTGCTCATTCATGGCGGGTCTCCTCTTTCGTCACAGCGGATTAGTGGATGCTGATGCGGCGGGGCTGTGCGGCCTCCTTGCGCTGAATGCTGATGTGCAGCACCCCGTCGTTGTAGCGCGCCGAGACCTGATCCGGATCGGCATCCTCGGGCAGCGTGACGATGCGGCGAAAACGCCCGGCAAAACGCTCATCGATGTGCAGGGTGGCCTTCGGATCCTCGCTCGGCGGGTCGGCGGGCCGCTCACCGGCAATGGTCAGCACCCCCTTCTCCAACTGCACGTCGATACTCTTTGGGTCGACACCCGGCGCAAAGGCATAGATTTCCACCGATTGCGGCGTGTTGCCGACATTCATCGCGGGAAAGCCGCCGCGGCCCAGGCCGCGTATGCTGGGGGAGAACTCGAAGGCCGTGCTCATCTCGCGCTGCAGACGGTCGAGTTCCGCAAAGACATCGTGGGGAAACAGCGATCGGTACATAATAAGGACCTCCATTGGCTGACATGGGCATCCAGGGCGAGACGCCCTCTCATTGGATTATGGTCCCTTCACCCCCTGTTTCAAGGGGTTCGAGCAAAGAACCACCGCCGATCATCGGGCGCCTTGTCGAAAGGTTCGTAAACACCGACGCCGTGCCATTGTCCGACACCTGAAGACCATCTCCTGCCACCCGATCGCGAGGGCGCCTGCATGGAATTCAAGGACTACTACCAGACCCTCGGCGTGTCCCGCGATGCCACCGCCGAGGAGATCAAGAAGGCCTTTCGCAAGCTCGCGCGCCAATACCATCCGGATGTCTCCAAGGTTCCCGATGCCGAGGCGCGGATGCAGGAGGTCAACGAGGCCTACGCGGTGCTCTCGGACCCCGAGAAACGGGCCGCCTACGATCAGGTCGGCCGCGGGCATCGGCCGGGCGACGACTTTCGCCCGCCGCCCCACTGGGACGCCGGCTTCGAGTTCTCGGGCGGCGGCTTTCGACCCGGCGGCGACACCGGCTTCAGTGATTTCTTCTCCGAATTGTTCGGGCGCATGGGCGCCGGCCGAACCCGCTACCACACCGGCACGTCCCCCGGCGGCCCGGGCGGTTCCAGCAGCCGCTTTCGCACCCGCGGTGAAGACCACCACGCCAAGGTGCTGCTGGATCTGGAGGACGCCTTCTCCGGTGCCACCCGCCAGATCACGCTGCGCACCCCGCGCCTGGATCGCCACGGGCGCACCGTCGTCGACGATCGTACCCTGAACGTGCATATCCCGCAGGGCATTCACGCGGGCCAGGTGATCCGGCTGTCGGGCCAGGGCACTGCAGGTCTCGGCGGCGGTCCCGCCGGCGACCTGCTGCTCGAGGTGCACTTTCGGCCGCATCCGCGGTTTCGAGTCGAGGGGCGAGACCTTCTGGGCACCCTGCCGCTCGCCCCCTGGGAGGCCGCACTGGGCGGGGTGGTCCCGGTGCCGCTGCCGGGCGGCGCGGTCAAGGTGAAGATTCCCCCGGGCACGCAGAGCGGCCGGCAACTGCGCCTGCGCGGCAAGGGCATCCCGGCCCAGCCGCCCGGCGATCTGCGCCTCACCGTCCAGGTGGTGCTGCCGCCGGCCCGTACCGAGAAGGCCCGCCAGCTCTATGAAACGATGGCGCGCGAACTGGCCTTCGATCCCCGTTCCTAGTGGGCAGGCCCGGCCCACCGGAGGACCCCACGTCCATTCAATGTCACTCACCTGCAACGGAGGCCGCTATGAACCTCGATCAACTGGAAGACACCGCCCGGGCGATGGTCGCTCCGGGCAAGGGAATCCTCGCCATGGATGAATCCACCAGCACGATCAAGAAGCGCCTGGAACGCGTCGGGGTCGAAAACACCGAGGCCCATCGGCGCGCCTACCGGCAGATGCTGCTCACGACGCCGAAACTCGGTGAGTACATCTCCGGCGCCATCCTGTACGACGAGACCCTGCGACAGGCCACCGACTCCGGAAAACCCTTCACCGAAGTGATGCACGAGGCCGGCATCCTGCCCGGCATCAAGGTCGATCGAAGCACCCACGCGCTGGCCGGGTTCCCGGGCGAACTGATTACCGAAGGCCTGGACGGGCTGCGTGGACGCCTGCAGGAGTACGCCGAACTCGGCGCGCGCTTTGCCAAATGGCGGGCGGTGATCACCATCGGTGAGGACATTCCGTCGGGCACCTGCATCGAGTCCAATGCCCATGCGCTGGCGCGCTACGCCGCACTGTGTCAGGAACAGGGCCTGGTGCCGATCGTGGAACCCGAGGTGCTGATGGACGGCGAGCACGACCTCGAGACCTGCTACGACGTGACCGAGGCCACACTGCGCTCGCTGTTCGCCGCGCTCTACGACCACAACGTGCTGTTCGAGGGCACGATCCTGAAGGCCAGCATGGTCCTGCCCGGCAAGGATTGCCCGGAGCAGGTCGACGTCGCCACCGTCGCCACCGCCACGCTGCGCTGCCTGCGGGCCGCGGTGCCGGCCAACCTGCCGGGCATCGTCTTCCTCTCCGGCGGACAGAGCGACGAGGACGCCACCGCGCATCTGAATGCGATGAACAAGATCGAAGCGGCGCCCTGGCCGCTGTCCTTCTCCTATGGACGGGCGATGCAGCAGGCGGCGATGGAAATCTGGGCCCAAGACATGAGCGGCCAGTATGACGAGGCTCAGGACACGGTCTTCCAGCGGGCTCGGGACAACGGTCTGGCCGCCTTGGGCCGATACCCTGGTGCGCTCAACCCGTAAGCACGGCCTCAAGAGGAGGGTCTGATGGTGCCGGGGACTGCGGGTGCCGGGGACTGCGGACGTCGCCGGGGCCGTGGGCTGGCTCGCCTTCGGCGCCCGCCTGCAGGCCACCGACCTCGTCGGGTTGCTGACCGCCGCGCTCGGCGTCGGCCTGGTTTATCGCCGACGTTCCAGAATCTGCACCCGGATGCCCCGCTAGTGACCGGAAGGGCCGTCCGCTTCGGGCAGGAGGCCCTTCAGGCTCGATGCGCCCGCACCCCGGCCCGGGCGGATCACGCTGAATGAACCGTCGGTCTCCAGCACCACGGCCTGCACCTGATCGAGCGTCGCCACACCGGCTGCGCGCCCCGCCGAACAGAGTTCGTCGT
>PWGH01000081.1 GCA_003555285.1 Thioalkalivibrio sp. | reverse complement strand
GTGCACGAAGAGAACGCCTCGCTGCACCAGGATCTGACGGCCCTGCGCGAACAGACCCAGGTGCTTCAGGAAGGCCTGATTCGCATGCAGGCCCTGCTGGAAAAGCAGAACCGGAGCTGATCCCGGACCCGCGGGCGAGGCACCGGCGGCCCTGCCGCCGACCCCACCCCGAGGGGCCGCTGATCCAGGTATCGGTTATTCGGTGAGCACCTTGATGTGCGTGGCGGCGCTGCGCGCCAGCGCCGAGAGGGCGTAGCCGCCTTCGAGCACCGACACCAGACGCCCGTCGCAGTGACGTCGCGCGATCTCGTGCAACTCGCGGGTACACCACTCGTAATCCGCCTCCACCAGGCGAAAGTTGGCCATGTCGTCCTCGATATGGCCGTCGAAGCCCGCGGAGACCAAAATCAATTCCGGCTGGAAGGCCTCCAGCGCGGGCAGGCACCGCGCCTCGATCGCCTGCCGCCAGGCTGCGCCGTCGGTATCCCGGGGCAGTGGCACGTTCAGAATGTGATCGCTGTCGGTGTCGCCGCCCCGGTTCGGGTAGAACGGGTGCTGGAAGCTCGAGCAGAACAGCACCCGCGGCTCGTCGCGAAAGATATCCTCGGTGCCGTTGCCGTGGTGCACGTCGAAATCGACGATCGCGACCCGCGACAGGCCGTGGGCCTCGAGCGCATGCGCCGCCCCGATCGCGATGTTGTTGAACAGGCAAAAGCCCATGCCGTAGTCCCTGCCTGCGTGATGCCCGGGCGGGCGCACGTTGCAGAAGGCCGAGTGGGTCGAGTGCTGCAGGATCAGATCGACGCCGAGCACCACGGCCCCGGCGGCCCGGTAGGCTGCCTCCAGGCTGTGTTCGCCGACGTAGGTATCGCCGCCGTCCAGGGTCGCCCACTCACCGGGCAGGGGGATACCGGCCTCGAGGGCCTCGATATACGCCGCATCGTGCACCCGCAACAACTGCTCCCGGGTGACCAATGGGGCCTCCTTGTGGCGCAGGAAGGGCTCGATCCCGTTGGCGATCAATTGGTCGTCGATCGCGGTGACGCGCTCCGGACATTCCGGATGGCCGCCGGGCGCCCGGTGCCAGAGGCAATGCGGATGCGAGATCAAGAACACGTTCATGCAGACACCTCCAGATCCGGCCGAGGATTGATATTAGAGCAGGGCCCGATGGACAAGTCTTATTGCACTGCCGCAAAATCATCGAGGACCGACGCTCGACAACCCACCCTCGACAACCCGGGATGAACGCGCATGGGCCCCCATTACCTGAACCGCATCCTCTCCCCACGCAGCATTGCCGTAATCGGCGCCAGCGAACAGCCGAACACGGTCGGATCGACGATGTTCGAGAACCTGCTCGCCATGGGCTACGAGGGTGAGCTGTTCGCGGTCAACCCGAAGCACGCGCAGGTGCATGGCCACCCGAGTTATCCGCGGATCGGGGCGATCGGACGCAACATCGATCTGGCGGTCATCGCCACGCCGGCGGAGACGATTCCGGATTTGATCCGCGAGTGTGGGCAGGCCGAGGTGCAGGGCGCGATCGTGATGGCCGCGGGCTTCGGCGAGGAAGGGCCGAAGGGCGCACAGTTGCAGGATCGAATGCGCGAGGCGGCGCGCGAGTCCGGGCTGCGCATCATCGGACCCAACTGCATGGGGATCATGCGGCCCGCGCGCAAGATCAACGCCACCTTCAGCCGCAACCGCGCGGTGCCCGGAAATCTGGCGCTGGTCTCGCAGTCGGGCGCGATCTGCTCGGCGATCCTGGACTGGGCCGAGGACCAGCGCATCGGCTTCTCGCTGGTCGCCTCGCTCGGCGACACCGCCGATGTCGATTTCGGCGACCTGCTGGACTTTCTGGCGCTGGACCCGGAGACACGCAGCATCCTGCTGTACGTCGAGGGGGTTCGCAACGCGCGCAGCTTCATGAGCGGGCTACGCGCCGCGGCGCGCATGAAACCGGTGATCGTGATCAAGGCCGGCCGGCATGCCGAGGGCTCACGGGCGGCGATGTCGCACACCGGGGCGCTGGTCGGCGCCGACGACGTCTTCGACGCCGCGCTCGAACGCGCCGGCGCGGTGCGCGCGCAGACCGTGCAGCAGATGTTCTCCGCCGCGAGCATCCTCTCCAGTGGCGCACGGGCGCGCGGCAACCGGCTGGCGATCGTGACCAATGCCGGTGGACCCGGCGTGATGGCCACCGACCGGGCGGTGGAACTGGATTTGGCGATCGCCGAACTCAACGCCCAGACCCTGGAACAACTCAATGCCGCGCTGCCGGCGCACTGGTCCCACGCCAACCCGGTGGACCTGCTCGGCGATGCCGACGCCACCCGCTATGAGCAGGCGCTCGCCGCCTGCCTGCAGGACCCCGGCGTCGACGGCGTGCTGGCGATGCTCACTCCCCAGGCGATGACCGATGCCGACGCCGCGGCCGAGGTCGTGATCCGGAACGCGCGTCCGGGTCGCGATGCCAAGCCGGTGCTCGCCTGCTGGATGGGCGGCAAGCAGGTGGAGAAGGCGCGGGCGCGCTTCATTGCCGAACGGCTGCCGAGTTTCATCACGCCGGAGGCCTCGGTGGAGGCCTTTGCGTACCTGACCGCGCACCAGCGCAACCAGCGTCTGCTGATGCAGGTCCCCGGGCCGTTGAGCGACCGCAGCCCGGCCGATGTCGAGGGCGCGCGGATGATCATCGAGGGCGTGCTCGGCGAGGGGCGGCGCTCGCTCGGCAGCATGGAATCGAAGGCGGTGCTCGCCGCGTTCCGGATCCCGGTCACCCAGACCGTGCCGGCGCACACCACCAGCGAGGCCCTGGTCGCCGCCAGCACCCTCGGCTATCCGCTGGCGATGAAGATCGCCTCCCCCGACATCACCCACAAATCCGACGTCGGCGGCGTGCGCCTGAACCTCACCAGCGCCGAGGCGGTGCGCAAGGGCTTTCAGGCGATGATGCAGGAGGCCAGCGAGGCCCGACCGGAGGCGCGGCTGGAGGGGGTGACTCTGGAGCGCATGTACCGCAGCCATTACGGCCGCGAATTGATGGTCGGGGTGATCCGCGACCCGGTCTTCGGACCGGTGATCAGCTTCGGCTCCGGCGGCACGTCGGTCGAGGTGCTGCAGGATCGTGCGGTGGCGCTGCCGCCGCTGAACGAGACGATCATCCGCGGCCTGATCGCGCGCACCCGTGTCGCCCGGTTACTGGAACGCTTCCGGCACATGCCCCCGGTCGACGTCGGTGCGCTGGAACAGGTGCTGCTGCGGATCTCGGAGATGGTCTGCGAGCTGCCCGAGATCCTGGAACTCGACATCAACCCGCTGATCGTCGACGAGCACGGGCTGGCCGCGGTGGACGCCCGGATCGTGATCGCGCCGCCGCCCGCCACCGCCGATCGCTACGGCCACATGGCGATCCACCCCTACCCGGCCCACCTGGTCGAGGAATGGCCGCTGCCCGACGGCATCACCCTGACGGTGCGCCCGATCCGGCCCGAGGATGCCCGGATCGAACAGACCTTCGTGCGCAGCCTGTCCGACCAGTCCCGCTACTTCCGGTTCATGCAGGCGGTGCACGAACTCACGCCGGAGATGCTGGTGCGCTTCACCCAGATCGACTATGACCGCGAGATGGCGCTGATCGCGGTGGTCGAACCCGAGCCCGGGGTCGAGCAGCAGGTTGCCGTCGCCCGCTACACCGCGAACCCCGACCAGCGCAGTTGCGAATTCGCGATCGTGGTCGCCGACGACTGGCAAGGCCGCGGCATCGGCACCCACCTGATGCAGAGCCTGATGCGCGTCGCAAAGTCCCGCGGCATCACCCTGATGGAGGGCGAGATCATGGCCCGCAACGCCCACATGCGCCGGCTGATGCAGCGCCTGGGCTTCACCGTACACCCGAACGCCGACGACGAAAGCATCGTCGAAGCCCAACGCGAATTGTAATCCCATGCTGCGGGCCCACCAGGCCGTGCCCGAGCCGTGCGTGGTGCGCCCGGTCCGGTGCGGGCACAGCCTAGGCTGCCCGGATCAGTTCAACACCCAGAAGCCGTAGTTGAGCACGGCCGCGAAGCTGACCCAGGCCAGGTAGGGCAGCAGCAGGGCCCCGGCCAGCCGGTCCCGGCGCCAGAACAGCACCAGCGTGGCCACGATGGCGAGCCACAGCACCCCGATTTCGACCAGCGCAAGACCGATCTGCTGCAGACCGAAGAACACGATGGACCAGAGCAGGTTCAGGGCCAGTTGCACCAGGAACAGGCCCAGGGCCCAGGGCGCCCCGGCGAAGCCGTCGCGGCGCCAGATGCGCCAGGCGGCCACCGCCATCAGGATGTACAGCAACGTCCAGACCGGTCCGAAGACCCAGTCGGGCGGCGCGAATTCCGGCCGCGCCAATTGCGCGTACCAGTCGCCGACCGCACCGAGCGTGACCCGGCTGCCGATCCAGGATACCGCCAGCACCAAGGCCAGCCAGCCCGCCAGACCGCGCATATCCCGCCACTTGGCTTGCGTCGTTCGCATCGACAAGACCTCCATGGTCCTTCATCCTGCAACGCAGCCGTTTGCGGAAGGACTCCGCCCGGCCCCCTTGCGCAGTATGGTTCCACACCGTCGGCCGATCAACGCAGCGCCAGCCGCCCGTCCCGTCGTCAGCCCGGGGCGCGGATGGGCACTTTCACCGCCTATTCAGGTCCATCGTGCAATCTTGTCGTTCATCGATGCCACCCGAGCCTGCTGCACGTCCATGCCCTCGCCCCCTGCCCTTCAGCCGCCGCCCGTCCGATGACCCGTGTGCTGCTCGGCTTGCTGATCGGCATCGCCCTGCTCACGGCCGGCGTGCTGCTGTGGCAGGAGCGGGCGTCCGAGGTGACCGCCAGCGGCCCGCGGGGACCGGCCGCTGCAAGACCGGTCCCGGTCCAGACCGCGGCCGTGGAAACTCGTGATCTGGTCCAGCGCCTGTACCTGTCCGGCTCGCTGGAGGCCTCCAGCCGCACCGAGGTCGTCGCCCGCGTGGCCGGGCGGGTGGCGGCGATCCCGGTCGACATCGGCGATGCCGTGCCACCCGGGTCACTGCTTCTGCAACTCGAATCCGAGGAATTCGAGCAGGAACGGCTGCGTGCCGAGGCCGAGCGCGCCGTCGCCCGGGCCCAGCTGGCCGAGACGCGCGAGAGCCTGAACGCCGCGCGCCGGGAACGCGACCGGGTCCGCGAACTGCGCGACCAGGGGATCGCCTCGGCCGCCGAACTCGAGGCCGCCGAGACCCAGGTGGCTCTGCAGCAGACCCGCATCGATCTGGGGCAGGCGCAGCTGCGCCAGCGCGAGGCGGCGCTGCGCAGCGCTCAGATCCGCGCCGACTATGCCCGCGTCGAGGCCGACTGGGCGGGCCATGGGCTTCGGCATGTGACCGAACGCCTGACCGATCCCGGCGCGATCGTGCAGGCGAACACACCGGTGCTGACCCTGGTAGCACTCGACCCGTTGCGGGCGGTGGTCTTCGTCGCCGAGACCGACTACGCCCGGCTCGCCGTCGGTCAGTCGGTGCGCCTGCGCGGAGCAGCGAACGCGCAGCAGGCCTTCACCGGCACCGTCGCCCGGATCGCCCCGGAATTTCGCCAGGCCTCGCGCCAAGCGCGGGTGGAGATCGCGGTGCCGAACCCCGAGGCGCGGCTGCGCCCGGGGATGTTCATGGAAATCGCGATCGACCTGCAGCGCCGCGACCAAGTTCAGGCGGTGCCCCGCGATGCGCTGCTGCAACGCGCCGCGGGTTTCGTGGCGTTCACCATTGATGCTGCGGCCGATCCGCCGGTGGCCCGCCTGCACCGCGTCACCCCCGGGATCCGTGACGGCGAATGGGTCGAGATCCTGGAACCGGAGCTGACCGGTACCGTGGTGACGCTGGGTCAGCACCTGCTGACCGACGGCAATCCGGTCCGGCTGGCGATACCGGAATCGCCTGAAAGCCACACCGACGAAGCCCCTTCCAACGCAGACACGGCTCAGGACGGCGCGCAGGGCGAGGACCGGACCGGTCGCGGATCGGCGCCGTGAATCCCGCCCGGCTCACGGTCCACCGCCCGGTGATGACCGGGATGGTCAGCCTGATCGTGATCCTGCTCGGCCTGGCCGCGCTGACCCGCCTGCCGGTGGACCTGCTGCCGGACATCAGCTTTCCGGTACTGACGGTGACCACCAGCTACACCAATGCCGGCCCCGAGGAGGTGGAACAGCTGATCACCCGCCCGATCGAGCAGGCGGCCGCCGCGATCACCGGAGCACAACGCATCGACTCGACGTCGGCCGAGGGCAACAGCCGGGTGCGGATCCGCTTCGCCTGGGGCACCGATCTGGGCGAGGCAATGGACGATCTGCGCGATCGGCTGGCACGCATTTCCAGCCAGTTGCCCGAAGAGGCCGACCGGCCGCTGGTGCGCCGCTTCGACACGCAGGCCTCGCCGATCCTGCTGCTCGGCGTGGGCAGCAGCCTG
>PWGH01000165.1 GCA_003555285.1 Thioalkalivibrio sp. | reverse complement strand
GCTCGGCTACGCCCAGGTTTCTCAAGCAGCGGGCATCGACATCGCGCCTTTGTGCCCGCGACTGGAGCCGATGGCAGAGGATGTTGAGCAATGGGCGCTTTTCGCGCGGTCTGCAGGGCTTGCCCCTGGGGAACCGTTTGCCTGCGTGCACCCTGGCGGCGGCCGGGACGAGAAATGCTGGCCCGAAGAGCAATTTGGCGCGTTGACCTTTCGGTTGCGCCGAATGGGATTACGCACCCTGTTGATCGGTGGCCCGCCCGACCGCGTTCGCGCTGCACGTATTCGCGCCCGTAGCGCGCCAGATGTCTTGGACGCCACCGATCGCCTACCCCTAGGCGTATTGCTGGCTGGCTTTGCCCACTGTGCCGTGTTCATCGGGAACGACAGCGGTCCGGCACATTTGGCCGCCGCCACCGGGGCACTGGCCGTGGTACTGTTCGGGCCGACCGACCCGGAGGAATGGGCGCCACTGGGGGCGACGGTCCGGGTACTGCGAGGCCGGCAGCCGGTGGCCGGCAGCGCGGCGAACTGGTCTGCGGATGCCCGCAGCATGGAAAGCATCTCGCTGAGCACGGTTGCGCTGGCGGCTTTGCGCTTGGCGCGGGCCGGTAGGGCGGTCGCGACGCCCGGGTGTGTTCCACCAAGGGGTCGGCCGCTTAGCAGCACGAGTTTTCCGGCGAACGACATGATGATCGGAAGCTAACGAGTCGGGGCTTCCTCGGCCTGGGTATTCGAATGACTGTGCTTGTTGGTGAAGAGTGGGGGGGGGCCGCTGCCAGACTGCCGTTGTCGGTGGCCATCATTACCCTGAACGAAGAGGATAATCTGCCGCGTTGCCTCGAATCTGTGAAACAACTGGCGAGCGAGATTGTGGTCTTGGATTCCGGTTCGGTCGATGCCACCACTGCAGTGGCTGAGGATTACGGTGCTAGAGTGCTGGTTTGCGACTGGCCGGGCTACACGGTGCAGAAGAATCGGGCAATGGAGGCCTGTACCCAGCCCTGGGTGCTCTCACTCGACGCTGATGAGGCCTTGTCCGAGGAACTGGTGAACGAACTTTGCCGGTTGTTTGCGGATCACGAGCCCCCGCTCGACGGCTATTGGGTGAATCGCCGGACCTTTTACATGGGCAGCTGGATCTGGCATGCATGGTATCCCGAGTGGCGATTGCGGCTGGTGCGCCGCAGCGCCTCGCCACGTTGGAAGGGAGGCAGCATCCACGAGAGCCTCAACGTCGACGGGAAGACGGGCAGGCTCCAGGGCGATCTGCTGCACTACTCGTATCGGGATCTGGTGGATCATTTTACACGAACCATTCAATACGCCCGCGTTGGGGCTGACGATCTGATACGGCAACGCAGGCCTTTTCGTTGGTACAAGCTGATCTTGTCACCCTGGATGCGGCTGCTGCGAAGCTTAGTGCTGAAACAGGCCTGGAGGGACGGGTGGCGTGGTGTGATCATTGCCGGGTCCTCCATGTTCGCGGCCTTTTTGAAGTATGCCTTCGTCCTTGAAGCGGAACTGGCGGCTAAACGCAGGAAGACCGGGAAATGACGAATGGAGAATTGCCGCTGGCACCCGAGCTTCGGGATTGTCGGGTGCTGATGGTCGCGAACCAGGGGCATCTGACCGAAGCCGAACAGATGATCCGGATGCGGGAGAGGGGTCTGGATGTACATGGCATGGTGTCACCCGACTCACCGCTTCTCCCACTGCTCGAGGCGCGGGGTGTGCCGGTGACCCCATTACGGCTTCGATCGCGCCTGGATCTGCGCGCGGTGCACAGGTTGCGCCGAAAAATCCGGGGTGAAGGATTCAACATCCTGCATGCTCTTGCCAATCGCCCGTTGAGTAACCTGCTCTGGTCCAGCCTCGGATTGCCCGTCAAGGTGGTGGGCTATCGGGGGGCGGTCGGGCATGTACACCGCTGGGACCCCAGCTGTTGGCTGAAGTGGTATCACCCGCGCCTGGATCGCATCGTGTGCGTATCCGAGGCAGTGCGCCAGGATCTGCTGCGTTCCGGTGTGCGGGCGCAGAAGCTCGTTACCATCTATAAGGGCCATGATTTCAGCTGGTACGACGGATTGGCCCGGCCGGATCTGTGCGATCTGGGTATTCCGGCAGCGGCCTTCGTGGTGGGTTGTGCGGCGAACATGCGTCCGGTGAAGGGCGTGGATCTGCTGATCCAGGCGCTGGAGTACATACCGGATGCGCTCGACGTCCATCTGTTGCTGATCGGAGAGGTCCGGGATCCCCGAATCACGCGTTTGGCCGCTGACCCGCGCTGGTCCCGGCGTGTGCACCTGCTTGGCTACCGGACGGATGTACCAGCCTTGATCGGCGCCTGCCATGTGGCTTGCGCGCCGTCGCGTGGCCGCGAGGGCTTGACGAAGGCCATCATCGAACCCATGGCTCAGGGAATTCCGGTCGTGGTAACCCGGGCGGGCGGACTGCCCGAACTGGTGGACGATGGACGCAGTGGGTTTGTCGTCGAGATCGGCGATGTGCGGGCACTGGCGGAGCGCATCGTGCGACTGGCCCGTGAGCCGGAACTGCGCAACGCCATGGGTCGGGAGGCCCGACTGCAGATGCGCGCTCGTTTCGACGTCGATGCAACGGTGAACAGGACCCTGGCGCTGTATCGGAGTCTATGGGCAGGCACCCCCGCATGAGGGTTCTCCACATGAATCTCGCGCCGAGCTGGCGCGGCGGCGAGCGCCAGACGCTGCTCTTGATGGAGGGTCTGCGCGAGCGGGGAGTCACGAACGTGTTGCTCGCGCGGCGCGGAGCACCGATGGCCCATCGGGCCCGGGCCGCGGGCTTCGAGGCCAAGGAACTGGGGGTGCTGCGCTCGATCGGGGCCCTTCGCGGACATGATGTGGTGCACGCCCACGAGGCGCGAGCGGTGGGTCTCGCGGTGTTGACCAAGGCTTGGCACCGGGCGCCGGTGGTGGCAACGCGGCGGGTCGATAAGCCACCCGGGAGGGGCTGGCTGACGCATCGGAAATACCGCGGCGTGGATCGTCTGGTCGCCATCTCGGTGGCGGTACGTACGGTGTTGCACCAATGGGATTCGGGTTTGGGGCTGCTCCCCGTGATTCCGAGTGCGGTGCCGGTGGAATCCGCTGCCGATCCGGGTCGGGTGGCGCTGTTGCGGGAACGTTTCGGTGGGAAGCATGTGATCGGTACCGTCGGCGCCTTGGTGATCCGACAAAAGGACCCCCTGATGCTTATCCGTGGATTCGCCAGATTGGCCCAGAACCGAAGCGATGTGGTCCTGGTGCTGGTGGGGGATGGCCCGGATCGGCACGCGCTCGAGGTCGAAGTGGCTCGGCTCGGCTTGCAGCAGAGGGTCTTTTTCGAGGGGTTCCAGGCCGACCCCTGGTCGTACTACGCGATACTGGACGTCTTTGCATTGACCTCGCGAATGGAAGGGCTGGGGACGGCCATCCTCGACGCCTTTGCCTACCGCGTTCCCGTGGTGGCGACGCGCGCTGGAGGCATCCCGGAACTGATCGGAGCGGACGACCGCGGCTGGCTCGTCGAGTCGGGTGATCCCGAGGGATTGGCGCATTGCCTGGGTCAGGCACTCGATCAGCCCACAGAAGCCGTTCGTCGTGCCGCACAGGCCCGGCAGTACCTGACAAGCCACCATTCCGTGGCGGCCATGGCCGAGGCCTATCATCGAATCTATGCTGAATTGCTCGGCGCACCGCGCTTGGATTGATTCCATTCAAAAAAACGATGTAAAACCCAACCGGTCGGTTACATTGGGTGATCACCATCCCGGGCGCCGGACCTGGTCATTGATGCGCAATGCGCCTATCGAATGAACGCAGCAACGGGTGAATGCGGTCTGAGGCACACACACCCGGGAAAAGGCGTTTTTTGCGCCCTCGCCGGCGCGGCTTTCCAGCAGACCTTCCCATGGACCTTTCCCCAGGCCAACCGTAGACTGCGCAGTTTCAACATCATCCGGTTCCCATCATGCTTGATATCCGCATTCTGCGGCAGGATCTCGACGCGGTCGTGGACGCGCTGTTGCGCCGTGGCTTCGTCTTTGACCAGGCGCGTTTTCTGGACCTCGAAACCCGGCGCAAGGCGGTGCAGGTGCGCACCCAGGAGCTGCAGAACGAACGCAATACCCGTTCCAAGGCGATCGGCCAGGCGAAGGCGCGCGGCGAGGACATCGAACCGCTGAAGGCGACGGTGGGGGCGCTCGCCGACGAACTGAAGCAGTGCGAGCAGGACCTGGGGCAGGTGCAGCAGGAGCTTGAGGATCTCTTGCTGCTGGTGCCGAACCTCCCGCAGCCGGGCGTGCCGGAGGGCAGGGACGAGACCGCGAATGTCGAGGTCCGGCGCGTCGGGGAACCGGTGTCGATGGCCTTCGAGCCGCGGGATCATGTCGATCTCGGCGTGCCCGATGGCTGGCTGGATTTCGAGGCCGCCGCGCGGATGTCCGGTGCCCGTTTCGTGGTGATGCGGGGCCCGATGGCTCGCCTGCATCGGGCCTTGACCCAGTTCATGCTGGACCTGCACACCGAGGTGCACGGCTACCAGGAAGTTTATGTCCCCTACCTGGTGAACCCGAAGGCCTTGCTCGGTACCGGCCAGTTGCCGAAGTTCGATGCCGATTTGTTCTCGGTGCAGAGTGAGCAGGGCTTTCGGCTGATTCCGACCGCCGAGGTGCCGGTCACCAACCTGGTGGCCGACCAGATCCTCGAGGCGAAGGCCCTGCCGCTGAAGATGGTCGCGCACACGCCGTGCTTTCGTTCCGAGGCGGGCAGCTACGGGCGCGACGTGCGTGGCCTGATTCGGCAGCATCAGTTCGAGAAGGTGGAGCTGGTGCAGATCGTGCGGCCGGAGGCTTCGGATGCCGCGCTCGAATCCCTGCTGGGGAACGCGGAGGCGGTGCTGCAGGCGCTGGAGCTGCCCTACCGGGTGATGCTGCTCAGCACCGGCGACATGGGCTTCGCCGCCACCCGCACCTACGACCTGGAGGTCTGGTTGCCCGGGCAGCAGGCGTATCGGGAGATCTCGTCCTGCTCGAGCTTTGGGGATTTCCAGGCCCGGCGCCTGCAGGCACGGTATCGCCCGGAAGCGGGGGCCCGACCGGAACTGGTGCATACCCTGAATGGTTCCGGCCTCGCCGTGGGCCGCACCCTGGTGGCTGTGTTGGAGAATCATCAGCAGGCCGACGGGAGCATCCGGATCCCCGAGCGGTTGCGGCCGTACATCGGGGGAACAGAACGCCTGGTTCCGTCGTCTATAGAAAACGTGTAATCCGGAGGAACGGTTCCCGACAGGAGCGCCTATGCGCGCCTATGCGGGCCCGGATGGCCGGATCGCCTTCCATCCACCCGCGCGCCCGCCACGCGCGGTGCCGACCCGGTCGGAGCGCGTCCCGCGTCAACCGGTGGCCCGGGTGCCCACGCACCCCGGCATGCAGCGAAGCGGCGCGCAGGAGTCTAGCGAACGATGCGATCAGCAATACGGTTTTCGTTCTGGCGGTATTGGGTGCTGCTGCTCACGCTGCTCCTGCTGGCGTCGCTATTCGGGCCGGGACACGCCGCCGGCACCGACGAGGCCTTCCCGTCGATCGATGACGCGCCGCGCACGATCGATCTGGAGACGCCCGATTGGTTCCAGCTCAGTTTTCTCGACCTGCAAGAGGATCTGGAGCGTGCCGCGGAGCGCGACAAGAAGGGTCTGGCCGTCTATTTCGGGATGCGCCATTGCCCGTACTGCGAGGTGATGCTGAACGTCAATCTGGCCGCACCCGACATCCAGCAGTATTTCTCCGAGCACTTCGATGTGATCGCGTTGGATGCCCTTGGCAGTCGCGACGTCGTAACGCTGGAAGGGGAGGTGGTCCGCGAGCGCGTGTTCGCGGCCAGCCTGGGGCTGAACTTCACGCCAGCCTTCACCTTCTACAATGCTGACGGCGAGGAGATTCATCGCATCCGCGGCTATTACCCGCCGTACCGGTTTCGGGCGGCGCTGGAATACGTGATCGATCGCCATGATCGTGAGGGGAGTTTCCGGGAGTATCTGGCGCGGGCGGATCCGCCGCCGAAGTTCGAGATCGACGACATCAACGAACAGCCGTTCTTTCAGGACCCGCCGCACCTGCTCGATCGTTCGCGCATTTCGGCGCAGCGGCCGTTGATGGTGTTCTTCGAACGCCGGGCCTGCCACGCCTGCGATGTGCTGCATTCGGAGCCGCTCACCGACGAGCAGGTCCTCGAACGGGTGCAGCTGTTCGACACGGTGCAGCTCGATCTGGATGCGGATACCCCCGTGCTGACGCCGAACGGCGAACGTTTGACCGCGCGTGAGTGGGGCGAACAGCTGGACATCCACTGGGCGCCGACGATCCTGTTCTTCGACGAGAACGGCCAGGAAATCCTGCGCATCGATTCGGTGGTCGGCCTGAATCGGCTGCGCCACACGATGGACTACGTGCTCACCCGTGCCTACG
>PWGH01000295.1 GCA_003555285.1 Thioalkalivibrio sp. | reverse complement strand
GATGAGCGCGAGCTTGAGCTGCGCGAGGTCGACGGCGATCTGGTGGCCGTGACTCATGATCCGAACGACCCCGACGGCTCGATTCGGACGCAAACGGTCGCCGGGACAGAAGAGGGCCCGCTGGACGAGGTACGCGATCACCAAGCCTTGGCGGATTACCGAGACACCGTCGCAACCCAGGCCGACATCCCGCAGGAGGGACGCTCGTCGTTCCATGCTGGGCTCGATATGGCTACCCAGCGCGGCCTGATTGACCCGGTTTCGATGACGGATCAGGGCTTGGCGGACACTCTCAGGCAGGTGATCCAAGGCGATGTGGGCCGGTTCTCGTCCATCCGTCCGGGGCGCGAGTACTCGAGCTGGGAGGATGTTCCGGCTGAAGCATGGGTGGACGCGACCTTGGCTGCCCATGCCGGGTACGAGGATCTGGGCGATTACCGGGACGAGATCGCCGAGCCGGTTTCGACCATGCTCGAAGAGCATGGTATGGGCGCGTCGCACGAGGCGCAGCAGCGCGCCGCATCGACCATGGCTCGGCTGATGCGGGACGCTGGCGTAAGCCAGGATCGTGCCCGGCAGGATGTTCAGGAGATCCTCCAGCGACATCCCCAGATGCTGCAGCTACCGCCGGATCGGTTTAACCAGTTCGTGAACAACCTCGTCGCCAATGAGCGCCAGCAGGGAGGCTAGCCTTGAGCGCAGTGGATCGCGCGGTTGAGCAGACGCTCAGAGACCAGCAGGCGCAGGACCCTTCGCCCGTGGACCGGGCGGTTGACCAGACTTTGCGGGAGGGTCACCAACTCACGGATGACGAGGGCCGCCGCTACATCGATGGCGATACTTTCGAGCGCCCGACCGGCGAGCGCGTTCGTCCCATCCCCGGCGATGCCCCAGAGATCGAGCGCCTGACAGACCGGGGTATGACCGGCGGCGAGCCGGGGGCTACGGCCGCTACACAGTGGCTCCACGAAAACTACCCGCAGGCCGACGAAGAAGAGGTCGTCGGCGAGGACGTCTACGGCCGTGAGCTGGTTGAGGCCCGGCGCGACGGCGAGAACATCATGGCCCAAGGCGTTCGTGCGGGCGCGATCCACGCGGACCCGACCGATGACGATCAGGTGACGGCGTCACGGCAGGCGTTTGTCGACCGCCAGATGGGCCACGAGACCGAGTACGAGCAGATGCAGGCTGAGGAGGCGGAGCGCCAAGAAGATCTCTCGCCTGACCTCGAACATCGACTCGATTGGCACGCTCAGTCTCACGTCCGTGGCCGCAGCCGTCGCGCTTGGGAACGGGGCAAGGCCAACCTCCGTGCCACGCTCGGCGGCGCAACGCAGTTTCTCGGTGCCCAGCTTGACCACGATCCGCTCGAGGAGTGGGGCGAGGACTACGTTGCCGAATCCCTGCTCGACGCCTCACTGAACCCGCCCGACGTGGAGACCTTCCACGAGGGCATGGACGAGGGCTTCGCCGAACTCGGCGCGTGGGCGCATGAGACGGTGATCGAAAACATCCCGCAGCTTGCGACCATGGCCGCAGGCGCCGGCATCGGAGCAGGTGCGGGCGCGGCCGTGGGCGCTGCGGGCCGCGCGGCGATGGGCCGTCGTCTCGCTTCGGACCTTTACCGTGAGAGTGCCCGGCGCCGACTGTCTGAGTCGACGGCCTGGGGCGCACGCGCCGGTGCCGCGGGCTCCGTTTACCCCCAACACATCGGCCAGTACGCGATGGAGCTGGACGAGGCTGGTGTGGACCTCTCCGAGGCCGGCGACGTCTGGCTGCGTGCGGGCATCGATTCCGCGCTCGATACTGTCGGTGCGGAGTTGATTCTGCGCTATGGCTTCGGCGGTCTGAAGCCCGACAACGCACGGGACTTGGTCCGCAATAAGGCGGACGAGGCGCAGCGTAGAGGCGTACTCCGTGAGGCAGCCTCTCGCAGCGGCCATTTGCTGCGCGAGGTCGGCAAAGGCATGGGCACGGGCGCGGCTGTGGAGGCGCCGATCGAGGCGACTCATGAGCTGATGTACATGGCCGCCCTCGATTACCACGACCCGGAATTCCGACTCGACTTCGACGACCCCGAGGTCCGCGAGCGGGTGGTCGAGGGCATGGCAGCTGGCGGCGTGGTCGGCGCGGCTCTTGGCGGCACCACCCGTGGTGTAGGCGCCACGCTGGAGCAGCTCCCCGGCGATCAGGCCCGCCAGGTGGCCGAAGACACTCGGATGGACACGCAGTGGCGCCAGGAGCAGCGCGCACGGCGCGAGCGCGAGCGTGCGCAGGAGCTGGCCACGGGTGACCGTGTTCCGTATCGCGAGGGCGACCAGGCGGCTATGGGCCGTCACGCCACTCGGTTCGAGCGCTTCCGTGCGCAGGAGGGTCGCCAAGCCCGGCAGGGAGTGCCGCACACCGAAGTGACCCCAGATGCGGTGCGCCCGGATATCGAGGGTGAGCACGCCGTCGGTGAGACCATGTCGGGCGTTGACCAGGTGCAGCCGCGCGTGAGCCCGGCGGATCGTGCTGTTGAGCAGACCCTGCGGGAGCAGCAGCAAGACCGGCCGCCGACCGAAGCGGGGATCGGCGACCAGGCGGCTATGGGCCGTCACGCCACTCGGTTCGATGAGGGGGGTGTCGGCGAGGCGGTACCAGATTCGGTGCAAGCGCGAACGGCCGAGGCTGATAGCCCCGCGCAACGGGCAGTAGAAGAGAGTCGTCAGCGGCGTCAGCAACAGCAACAGCGTAGGGCTGCAGTGGATCGCGCTGTCGAACAAACGCTCCAAGAGGGGCAGCAACAGCGGCAGGGGCAGGATCAGCTGCCGACCGAAGCAGAGATCGGCGATCTTACACCGAGGCCGGAGCGTCCCGATGAGTTCGGCGAAGACACTACGCCGATGCCTCAAGAGGGCGATTTCGATGGGGCACCCGGCCAGTTCGGTATCGCAGACCGATTCATTGAAGGGGACCCGCTCGACGACGCCGTTCGAACTTCAGCGCTCGAAACGGGTGACTACGAAAGCGCGGGGCTGCCGTCCGAGCAGGCCCAGACCAATCGCCAGTTTGACGAGACTGGCCAGCACCCTCTGCCCAGCGAGGTAGAGACGCTGCGTCCCAGCTTAGAGGGCCGGCACACTGTCGGTCGGATGCGCGGACCTGACATCGCGGAACCGCGTGTGACTGAGCCGGAGCCCACACCGGGCGCGGAGTCAGAACTTCAGTCGCTGGTGCGTGAAACCGCACCTCCGGAGCCCGTACAGCGTTCGTTGGTTCCTGATGGCCGGCCGGCCCAATCGCCTCAGGAACAATTCGTCCAAGCCAATTATCGCGATGTGCAGGAAGCCATCCGGTGGGTCAATGAACAGACTGACCGCCAGATCCCGCGCGGGCGCGTAGGCGCGAAGAACTCGCGCGTCCGTCAACAGAAGTGGGAGGAGATTGAAGAAGCGGTCAACGAGTCATTGGCTGTTCAGGTCGAGACGCTCGAAGGGGCCGATGGCCGGGATGCTGCGCTGCAGTCAGCGTTCCAGAAGTCGCGCGCGGAGCCGATCAAGCCGGAGAACTACACGATCAACCAAGTCACTGATCGTGACGGCCGGTATCGCCGCGAAGTCCAGAACGTACTGGATCGGTTCAACGAGCAGGTGTTTGGCGGCGCACTTTCGTACACGGTGCGGCGCAAGCAGGACGGTACTATCGAGGTTGACTACGGCGAGAGTACGTTTCCGGATGAGCAACAGCGCAGCGATTCCGAAGCTGGGCCGGGCACTGTGCGTGCGCTGGCCGAAGCTGCTGCCCACGGCGCATCGAACCGGAGGAGCCGAGTTCGATTCCATGTGCCGGAAGGTCAGCGCCGGTCCGGACGGAAGAACGTGTTTGACTTGGACGCCGGCCGCCTAACCCAGCTCGGCGCGGCGATGCGCGATCAGCGGTGGATGGATCTTACCCCCGCCGAGGCGTTGGATGCTTATCATCGTGGCGCTGCACTGGCCGCCCAAGCTCTAAATGCTGTGCCCCCTGAACGGCCGGGCGACAACGTCGTACTGCGTCCGAGGGATAAAGAAGGCGAACGTCCCCCGACCCGTTACCGCGATGCGGAAGCATCGGCGCAACACGCCCAAATCCGCCGTGCCCAAGGTGGGCCGCCGCGCATGCAGACGCAGGAAGAGGCGGCGCAGGTAGCCGAAGAGATCGTCGAGCAGTATTTCGACGATCCGCAGGGCACGGTCGACATGGCGGTCGAGAATCGCCTGATCAACGAAGACCATCGTGAGTTTTACCTCGAGGAGCATGCCCAAGAGACTCGCGCGTCGACTTTCCATAACGAAGTTTTCACGGCACTGGAACCGTTCCAGGATGTCGACGAAACTCCGACCGCTGATGTAGGTATCCAAGTTGCTCGCCGGGATGATGCGCACCACCCCGCCGACGACCCACACACTCCGGACCCGGAGGCGGGGGCACTGCCGGAGCCGACGCAAGCACAAGTTGAACGCGGTACGGCCCCTATCGCCAGTGATCGAGAGGCTCGTCGTTTAGCCCGCGAAGCGGCACTTGGGCCTCGTCGAGGACCGGAGCGCGTACAGCAGGATCGACTCGACTACAACGACCTGGGTCGTCCAACGCGCGAAGAACAGGCCGACCCGGTTCGGCAGATGAACCCCGAGGGGCTGGTCCGTCACGCAGCGCCCGAGGCGCAAGCTTCGATCACTCGTTACAACAAGACAATCAACTCGCTGCTGCGTGAGGTCGGCATCGACCTGTCGGACTCCGGCCCGGTCGCCGTGTTCGATGAGGCGAGTCTCGGTCAGCTTCGACAGCAGGTGGCCCAGGGCGACTCGGCGAACGCAGAGGCCAATCGCCGCATGCTCGATCAGCTCGAGCGCGACATGCGCGATGGCTTCCGTAAGCCGTTGGCCCGGACGATGTTCCTGCGCTACGGCGAGGGTCGGACTCGGCCGGTCGTGTTCATGGACCGCTCGCTGCTCGGCGCAGGGCGGTGGAACAAGTCCCAGGCGCTTGCTGATCGGGTCGCGCTGCACGAGACCGGCCACATCGTACTGCGTCACACCTGGCGTCGGACAGACGCCGAGACCAAGCAGGCGCTCCAGGAGCTGCTCGGTTCCGTGGACGACTTCGCCCGGTTCGAGGAGAACTTCGCCGAGGCGTTCACGCGCTGGGCTGAAGGCCTTGCCGTGGATCAGATGCCCGG
Organism: Thioalkalivibrio sp.; assembly: GCA_003555285.1. The sequence continues at coordinate 1,290 of PWGH01000295.1, read as the reverse complement.
TGCGGATCAGGCGACCCAACGGGTTCGTGATCTGGTCCGTGAGTTCTTCACCGATCTGTGGCGCCGGCTGCGTCGGCTGTGGAACCGCGCCCGGCAGCGCACCGAGGCCGATATCGCCTTCGCCCAGTTCATGGAGGCGCTGGTCAACCGCGAGCGCACCCGTCGTGGCGAGCCCCGGCGTGGTATTTCGACCCAAGGGATCGATAACCCGCGGATCAAGAGCTGGCTGCGCGACGTGAACTCGCGTGATCTGTTCAAAGGCGGCGGGTTCATCGGTTACGACCCGGCTATGTCGGAGGCGGTGGATTACACGCCGGGCTGGCCACAGCGGCTGCAGTCCAACGCCACGATGCAGCGGGTCTACGACCGGGCCAAGGCGATCTGGGAGCACCACGGCACCGTGGACGGCGGCGGCGTGATTAGTGCGCTCAACGCACTCTGGCGCAAGACCGGCCAGCCGCTGGATCACGAGACGCGGGCCGTGAAGGACTGGAGCACGGGCGAGAAAGGGCTGCTCAACTTCCTCGCTGACAAGTTCCGGCACGTCGCAGGTGACCGCAGCCGGTACACGCCGGGTATGACGATCCCGGCCGAGGTTCGCATGGAGTTCGAGCAGTTCCTCAACGAGTTCCACGACATCACCGAGCCGTTCCAGAAGCGGATCAAGATGCGGGACGTGATGCCGTTCATGACACCGGAGCCTCAGCACCCGGTGCTTCAGATCGTCGAGGACTGGTTCGTGGATGGCACTTCCATCCAGAACCGCACGGACATCACGGACGAGCAGCGTCAGCAGGCGCTGCAGCTTCACCAAGATCTGCAGAACTGGTTTGGCCGACTGCGTGAGTGGATGGTCGATCAGGGCGTGCCGATGGGCCGGCTCGAGGACTACTGGCCGATCAGCTACGACCCGGAGCTGGCGTACTCGAAGGGCCGTCAACGGGTGGTCGACCGGGTGATGCAGTTCGTGGAGGACCATCCGCAGCGTGCGCGGGAGTTTCTCAGCGACCACCTGATCCGTCAGGAGCAGCGTCGGTTCCGCCGTGCGCAGCGGACCACGGATGACCAAGCGGTGTATGAGCACGCCCGGCGTACCGAGCGCGAGCTGGAGCAAGTCCAGCGCGGCGAGCTGCGTGACCCGCACGAGATGTCGATGGAGGAGGTGCGGGACTACTACCGCCGCTACGCCCATGCGCTTTACGACGCTTTCACGCAGAACGAGGCCATCATGGATCCGGTCAGCGCAGCGTTCGCGGATCACCGTAGCGGGGACTTTGTCTCGCCGGGCTT
>PWGH01000203.1 GCA_003555285.1 Thioalkalivibrio sp. | reverse complement strand
CTCAGGGACGACTCGAGCGGGTCCGGAACGGGCGCACCCCGCACGGCTCGGGCACGACCCGGACGGGAGCGGCCAGGGCCAGGGTGGGCCCGCTGCGCTGGGCCCATGCTACTCCCGCCCTCCTGGGACGAGGACTTCGCGGTTGCCGTTGGATTGCAGCGGGCTGACCAGACCGGCGGTCTCCATGTCCTCGACCATGCGCGCGGCCCGGTTGTAGCCGATCTTCAGGCGGCGCTGGACATAGGAGATCGAGGCCTTGCGCGACTCGATCACGATCTGCACCGCCTGGTCGTACAGCGGATCCCCCTCGGCCTCGGCGGCCGGGGCCTCGAGTCCGGGAATCGACGCGGCACCGGGTTCCGGCTCGTCGAGGATCGACGGGTCGTAATCGGGCTCGCCGACGCGCTTCAGGTATTCGACCACCTTGTGCACCTCGTGATCGCCGACGAAGGCCCCGTGCACGCGTTCAGGCAGCGCCTTGCCCGGCGGCAGGTAGAGCATGTCGCCGTGACCGAGCAGGTGCTCGGCGCCCATCTGGTCGAGGATGGTGCGCGAATCGATGCGCGACGAGACCTGAAAGGCGATCCGGGTGGGGATGTTGGCCTTGATCAGCCCGGTGATCACGTCGACCGACGGGCGCTGGGTGGCCAGGATCAGGTGGATGCCGGCGGCGCGCGCCTTCTGTGCCAGGCGCGCGATCAGTTCCTCGACCTTCTTGCCGACCACCATGATCATGTCGGCGAATTCGTCGACGACGACGACGATGAAGGGCATGTGGCCGAGCGTCGGCGGCGGCGTCTCGGCGACCTGATCGGCGGGATCGAACAGGGGATCCGGGATCGGCACCCCGGCGGCCTCGGCGTCACGGATCTGCTTGTTGTAACCGGCGATGTTGCGCACCCCGAGCCGGGACATCAGCTTGTAACGCCGCTCCATCTCCGCGACCGCCCAGCGCAGCGCATTCGACGCGTCCTTCATGTCGGTGACCACCGGCGCGAGCAGGTGCGGAATGCCCTCGTAGACCGACAGCTCGAGCATCTTCGGATCGATCAGGATCAGGCGCACCTCAGCGGCGCTGGACTTGTACAACATCGACAGCAGCATCGCGTTCACGCCCACCGACTTGCCGGAACCGGTGGTGCCGGCGACCAGCAGATGCGGCATGCGCGCCAGATCGGCGACCACCGGGGCGCCGCCGATGTCCTTGCCCAGCGCCAGCGTCAGCGGCGCCTTCGCGCTATCGAACAGGTTCGAACGCAGAATCTCCGACAGCGACACCAGTTCGCGCTGTTCGTTGGGTATCTCCAGGCCGACGGTCGAGCGCCCGGGAATGACCTCGACGATACGCACCGCGATGATCGACAGCGAACGCGCGAGGTCCTTCGCCAGGGCCGAAATACGGGCCACCTTCACCCCGGGGGCCAACAGGAGTTCGAAGCGGGTGATCACCGGCCCCGGCTGTACCGCCACCACCTCGACATCGACTCCGAAGTCGCGCAGCTTCAGTTCGACCAGGCGCGACATCGCCTGCAGCGACTCCTCGGAAAAGCCGCTGATGCTCGGGGGCGGGTCATCCAGCAGCGCCAGCGGGGGGTGCGGGTCGGTGACGTCGCTCGGAAACAGCGGCACCTGCTTTTCCTTCAGCACGCGCGGGCTCGGCGCCGGGGAGTCGATGCGCGGCTCGACGCGGGCCGACGGCCGCGACACCACGCGCGCGCGCTCGCGTTCCACCCGGATCTCGCGCTGTACCTTTTCGGCGGCGCCGATGCGCTGGTCGCGCAGGGTTTCCAATCGGGCCCGACCCCGCTCGACGGTCTCCCAGACGAAGCGGCCGAGCCCATCCATCAGCGCAAACCAGGACAAGCCGGTGAACAGCGTCAGGCCGGCGAGGAACAGCGCCAGCAGCAGCAGGGTAGCCCCGACCAGGCCGAGGCCGGAAGCCGCGGCGCGGGCGATCACATCCCCGAGAATCCCGCCGGCCTGAACCGGAAGATTGCCCGGCAGCCAGTGCAGCGCGGCCAGCGCGGCCCCGGAGGGCAAGGCCACCAGCAAGGCCAGGCCGCGCAGGCTCAGTTCCAGCGGACTGGCGATCCGGGCGTCGCGGCGGTGGCGAAACAGCCACCACCCCACCCCGACGAAGACCACCGGAACCAGATAGGCGAAGTAGCCGAGCAGGTGCAGCACGACGTCCGCGAACCAGGCCCCACCGGTCCCACCAAGATTGCGCACCCCCTGGCCGTCGCCGGTGAAGGACCAACCGGGATCGCCGGGGTGGTAGCTGATCAGCGCGACCAGCAGATACAGGGCCAACATGCCGAAGACCAGCAATGCGCCCTCGCGCAGGCCGCGCAACAGCTGCCGGCTCAGGCTGGCCTCGGCCCCGGGTTGTACCTTGGTCTGCGGCATCAGGACATCCGTTGGAAGTAATGGGTTCTGCCGTCGAGGCCCGCAGGGTGCCCCCCGGATACCCTGGCCGGATTCCTCCTCGACCGGGTTCTTCAGAGTGTACTCGAAGAGGTAATTATACGGGGCGGCGCGGAGAAGCGCAGAGTGGGTCGTGGGCAGATCGCGTCGTGCGCTGCGGCCCTTCGCGGATGGCGCTCTTCTCACTGGGCTGGGTAAAATGCCCGAGGCCGGGGTGAACAACGGGATTTTTCAAGCCCAATCGCCGTCCCGCACCTGTGGCCGTTGGACACATCCGGGATCAAACCGAATACTCTGCGTATTGGCGGGCGGTTTCGCGGGCGTCGCCGACGCCGGGGACGCGCACGCCGCACCGGGCGCCGGCGTGGGCCGCACGCCCCTTCGCCAGCCACACCCTGTAACCCGTACGGAGAATACTTGATGAGCACTACCAAACACAGCCGCCTGCTGATCCTGGGCTCGGGCCCGGCCGGCTGGACGGCCGCGATCTATGCGGCCCGTGCCAACCTGAATCCGGTGGTGATCACGGGTCTGGAACAGGGCGGGCAGCTGACGACCACCACGGACGTGGACAACTGGCCGGGGGATGTGGAGGGGTTGCAGGGTCCGGACCTGATGCAACGGATGCAGCGGCATGCCGAGCGCTTCGCCACCGAGGTCATCTTCGATCATATCCACACCGCCGAGCTCGCCTCCCGACCGTTCCGGCTGATCGGCGACAGCGCCACGTATACCGCCGATGCCCTGATCATCGCCACCGGCGCCACGGCGATGTACCTGGGCCTGGACTCCGAGGAAGCCTTCAAGGGCAAGGGCGTGTCCGCCTGCGCCACCTGCGACGGCTTCTTCTACCGCGGCCAGAAGGTGGCGGTGATCGGCGGCGGCAACACCGCGGTCGAAGAGGCACTGTACCTGTCCAATATCGCCGATCACGTGACCCTGGTGCATCGGCGCGACACGCTTCGTGCCGAGAAGATCCTGCAGGATCATCTGTTCGAGAAGCAACGCGCCGGCAAGATCACCATCGAGTGGAATTCTGTGCTGGACGAGGTCCTCGGCGACACCAGCGGCGTGACCGGCGTACGGTTGCGCGCAGTCGAGGGCGGCGAGACCAAGGACCTGGGCCTGACCGGGGTCTTCATCGCCATCGGGCACAAGCCCAATACCGGCATCTTCGAGGGCGAGCTGGAGATGAACAACGGCTACATCTGGGTCCAGAGCGGCCTGCAGGGGAACGCGACGGCCACCAGTATCCCGGGGGTCTTTGCGGCCGGCGACGTGATGGATCAGGTCTATCGCCAGGCCGTCACCTCCTCCGGGACCGGCTGCATGGCGGCCCTGGATGCCGAGCGCTTCCTGGAAGACCAGCCGTTGCTGGCACCGGCGGACCCGGTCGATTGATGCCAGTGGCCGTGCTCCCCGTCACAGGGCCCAACGGGACTGCCGAGCCCTTCGAGCGACCCCGAAGGCCCTGCCGGAAGAGCGCGCCGTGACGCCGAGCGTCGACCCGGCAGTGCACGTCGAGATCCGCGAGGGCCTGCATGACGTGGACCCCGTCGCCTGGGACGCGCTCACCGGTGGCCGCGAACCCTTTTTGCGCCATGCCTTCCTCGAGGGCCTGGAACGCCACGAGTGCCTGGGCCGCCGCTACGGCTGGTTCCCGCAACACGTGCTGGCGTTTCGTTCCGGCAGCTTGGTGGCGGCGGCGCCCTGCTACGCCAAGACGAACAACTACGGCGAGTTCGTCTTCGATTGGGCCTGGCAAAGCGCCTGGGAACGCCACGGCCAGGCCTATTACCCGAAGCTGGTGCTGAGCGTACCCTACACCCCGGCGACCGGGCCGCGCCTGCTGGTGCACCCGGATGCACCGGACCCGGGGGCATTGCAGCGGCAAGTGCTCGAGGCCGCCGTCGCCCGGGGTCACGCGATCGGGGCCTCGACGGTGCACCTGCTGTTTCCGACCGAGGCGGAGGCCTGCCTGGCGGCGCAGGCCGGGCTGGTCCGACGGTTGGGGTGTCAGTACCACTGGCACAATCACGGCTATACGCACTTCGAGGACTTTACCCAGGCCTTGAGTTCGAAGAAGCGCAAGAACGTGAAGCGGGAACGGCGCCGCGTGGCCGAACAGGGGATTGCCTTTCGCACCCTGACCGGGGCGACCGCGACGCTGGAGGACTGGGCCCGCTTCCACCGCTTCTACCACGACACCTTCGAACGGCACATGGGCATGCCAACGCTGTCGAAGGCCTTCTTCGCCGGCACGGCCGAGGCGCTGGGGCCACAGGTGGTGCTGCTCGAGGCACAGCATCAGGGCGAAACCGTCGCCGCCGCGCTGTGTTATCGCAGCCACGACACCCTGTACGGACGCTTCTGGGGTTGCAGCACGGACCTGCCCGATCTGCACTTCGAGACCTGCTACTATCAGGGCATCGAGTTCTGCATCCGCGAAGGCCTGGCGCGCTTCGAGCCGGGCGCGCAGGGGGAGCACAAGATCCCGCGCGGCTTCCTGCCGAGCCCGACCGCATCGGCCCACGCCATTCTCACCCCCGGGTTCGAGGCCTCGGTGCAGGACTTCTGCCATCGCGAGACCCAGATGATGGAGGCGCAGTGCGCGAACCTGATGGCCCGTTCGCCCTACCGGCAGCCGACCTGAGGGGCGTGACGGCCGTTCGGAACGCATCCACAGCTTGAGAGGTGGCCATGAGTCGCCAGGCACGCAACATGATCACCTGGCTCCACGCCGGCATCGCGAGCGAGCCCTTTCCCCCCGTGGCCACGGCCTGGGCGGAACCGAACGGGTTGCTGGCCGCCGGCGGTGACCTGTCGCCGCCGCGCCTGCTGCAGGCCTATCGGCAGGGCATCTTCCCCTGGTATGAAGCCGGGCAACCGATCCTCTGGTGGAGTCCGGATCCGCGTAGCGTGCTGGAACCCACCGCCGTGCACCTCTCCCGCAGCCTGCGCAAATCCCTGCGAAAACACCCGCAGGAAGGGGGCTTCGACATCAGCTTCGACCGCAACTTCGAGGGGGTGATCCGCGCCTGCGGTGGCCCCCGGGTCGGGGCCTCCGGCACCTGGATCACCGTGGAAATGCGCCACGCCTACCTGCAACTGCACCGGGCCGGCCACGCCCATTCGCTCGAGGTCTGGCGCCAGGGGGAACTGGTCGGCGGGCTCTACGGGATTGCCGTGGGCCGATTGTTTTGCGGCGAATCCATGTTCTCCCGGGTCAGCGACGCCTCGAAGGTGGGGCTGGCCTGGCTGTGCCGGCACCTGGCCGCCTGGGATTGGCCGTTGATCGACAGCCAGACACCGACCCCGCACATGCTCGCCATGGGCGTGCGGCAGATTCCGCGTGCGGATTTCGTGGACCGGGTCCATGCACTGGCCCAGCAAGACCCGGGGCCCACAGCTTGGCAGTTCGATCCGACCCTGCACCCACTGGATCCCGGCTGGCGCCAGGCCGGGGCCTGACCCGGCTGAGTCTCGTTCGAGGACGCGTCCCACGACGATCCGGGGGCTCCAGTCCCGTCTACGCTGGGCCCGGTCAACCCGGTACCCTCCTCCGCATTGCCGCACCGCCCGATTACTGTTCAAATGAACAGTATGACGACGCCCTATGCATCGCCTCCGGCCTACGCCGAGCTGACCTGCTACAGCAACTTCACCTTCCTGCGCGGGGCCTCGCATCCGGAGGAACTGGTGCAGCAGGCTGCGCGCCTGGGCTACCGGGCCTTGGCGATCACCGATATCGCTTCGCTCGCCGGCATCGTTCGTGCGCATCAGGCGGCCATGGCGACCGGCCTGCACCTGATCGTCGGCACCGATCTGCGGATCGAGCAGGGACCACGTCTGACCCTGCTGGCCCGTTCCCTGACCGGCTACCGGGTGCTGTGCCGGATCATCAGCCACGCCCGTCGCGCCGGCGGCAAGGGAAGCTATCGGCTTCCCGCCGAGGTTCTGCAGCGGCCCGAATGGGCCGGATTGCCGGACTGCGAGATTCTGTGGCGCCTCGAGGCCCCGACGTCCACCGCCCTCGGGGGCATCGACCGGGTCGGCGTCACACCCGCGCCTACGGGGGACCGGTGCCACGCCGAGTGGCCGCACCACGCCGAGTGGCCGCACCACACCGAATGGCT
>PWGH01000156.1 GCA_003555285.1 Thioalkalivibrio sp. | reverse complement strand
CGCCGACCTGCGCCTACCGGCTGCGCCATCGGGGCGAGCCCCTGCCGGCGTGGCACCCGCTGCTCTCGGGCGATGCCGCGAGCGTGCGCGAGGCACGCGTTTCGGTGGCCGGCCGGGTGGTCAGCGAGGACGCGGCACCCGACCTGCCGTGGGTCGACTTCGTCGTCGACTGGCCCGGTCAGTGGCCGCGCGCCGCGAAGGCGGCCGCCAAACGCGGCCCGGCGAAACCGTCCTGACCCTGCAGGAATCCGAGCAGGCGTTCGTGAAAGATCTCGGGGATCGAATCCCGGACCTCGGGCCGTTCGGACAGGTGTGCCCACCAGCGCGCGAGCAGCGGATAGGTCTCCGGTTGCCAGGGGCTGTCCGCATCCTCGAGCAGGGTGTAGCGCATCAGCAGTGGTGCGACGGTGGCATCCAGCAGCGAGAAACCCGCGCCCCGAAAGAACGGCGCAGCCTGGCACTGCCCTTCCAGTTGTCGCAGCCCCTTAGCCGCCTCTTCGCGCGCCTGCTGGAAGGCGTCCTCGGTCGGCGCGGTCATCCAGCGGTGGCAGTTCATGATCTGGTCGGAGGCAAAGGCGATCCAGGCCCGGTCCTGGGCGCGTTCCAGCGGATCCTGCGGCAGCAGCGGCGGCGGGGTGATCTCGTCGATGTATTCGCTGATCACCGCGGATTCGAAGAGCGCGGTCTTTTCGTCGACCAGCAGCAGGGGCACCTTGCCAGTCGGGGATTGCTCCAGGAACCACGCCGGGGGCTCCTTAATGTTGATGAAGGTCAACTCGAAGGGAACGTTCTTGTGTTTCAGTGTGATCACGCTACGCTGCACGAAGGGACACAGCGGAAAGCTGATCAGATGCAGATGGGGCAGGGCCATGGGACCTCCGGAAGGCGGGTGGATTCGATCCTCGGTGGATACGCCGGGCACCGGTCATGACGGTCACTGAATCCGAAGCGGCGTTGCGCATCGACAAGTGGCTTTGGGCGGCGCGCTTCTTCAAGACCCGCTCCCTGGCCACCGAGGCGGTTGCAGGAGGCAAAGTGCACGTAAACGGCGAGCGCTGCAAGCCGGCCCGGAAGGTGCACCCCGGGGACCGGCTGACGGTGCAGCGCGGCCAGGAGGTTTTCGAGGTCGAGGTGCTCGGCATTCATGAGCGCCGCCGTCCGGCTGCCGAGGCACAGCAACTCTATGCCGAGACCCCGGCGAGTCTGGCTCGACGCGAGGCCGAACGCGAGCAGCGGCGGCAGCAACGCGGCGACGCCGGTCCCGACCGGCGCCCGGACAAGCGCGAACGCCGCACCATTCGACGTTTCATACGCAAGGAGGGGGACACATGAACGCGCAGCGCCCACAAACACCATTGCTGGCCGTCGACCTGATCATCCGCCATCCGGCCAATCCTGGCCGGATCCTGATCATCCAGCGCCGCAACGCCCCGGAGGGCTGGGCCTTGCCCGGCGGTTTTGTGGACGTCGGGGAGACGGTCGAGCAGGCCGCCCTGCGCGAAGGCCTCGAGGAGACCAGTCTCGAACTGAAGCTCGAGGTGCTGCTCGGGGTGTACTCGAGTCCGGATCGGGACCCGCGCGGGCATACGGTCAGTGTGGTCTACGTGGCCCGGGGCGACGGCGAGGCCCGCGCGCAGGACGATGCCCTGGCCCTGGACTGGCTCGATCCGGAGGATCGGGCCTTTTCCCTGGTCTTCGATCATCAGCGCATCCTGGGCGATTATCTGCGCTATCGTGCGACCGGGGAGATTGCACCCATTCGCCAAAATTCTCGTTGATCCGGTCGCGCTGACCATCGTGACCGGGGCAAGCTGGTATCATGGATGCTTTTCCGGCAACGACATCCTATGGTGAGCCGACAAGCCCCCCTCACAAGCCAGCCGCGGGTCACACCGCCACGGGTGTACACCCGTGATCAGCACCCCATCTCCCGGGCCGCGATCAGCGATAATGCGCTGAAGGTGCTGTATCGCCTGCGCGATGCCGGTTTTCGCAGCTGCCTGGTCGGCGGTGGCGTGCGCGATCTGCTCCTCGGGCGCGAGCCGAAGGACTTCGACATTGCGACCGATGCCCACCCTGAGGACGTGCGCCAACTCTTTCGCAATTGCCGACTGATCGGGCGGCGCTTTCGCCTGGCCCACGTGACCTACGGGCGCGAGATCATCGAGGTCGCGACCTTCCGGGCCTCCTTCGACGCCGAGAACGAGGCCGGCAACATCGAGTTGAGCGACGAGGGACGCATCCTGCGCGACAACTGCTACGGTACCATCGAGCAGGACGCGGCGCGCCGGGATTTCACCGTCAACGCCCTCTATTACGACATCGCCAACTTCACGGTGCTCGACTTCACCAACGGCGTGCAGGACCTGCACCACGGGGTGCTGCGCCTGATCGGCGACGATCCCGAGCAGCGCCTGCGGGAAGACCCGGTGCGCATGCTGCGGGCGGTGCGCTTCGGTGCGAAGCTCGGTCTGCGCCTCGCCCCCGAGGTGGACGCGGCGTTGCATCAGCACGCCGGCCTGCTGGCCTCGGTGGCGCCGGCCCGCCTGTTCGACGAGGTGATCAAGCTGTTCCACAGCGGCGCCGCGGTGGCCTGTCTGGATGAACTCGAGCGTTTCGGGCTGTTCGAGACCCTGTTTCCACAGGCGGCGGCGTGTTTTGCGGATCCGGAATTCGGGGTCGACCAACGCCTGTTCCTAGCCGAGGCCTTGAAGAACACCGATGTCCGGATCCGCGACGAGATGGGAGTGCACCCGGCCTTCCTGTATGCCGCGCTTCTCTGGGCACCGGTGCAGCTCGAGGCGCAGGCCCGCCTCGAGGCCGACGAGGAGCCGGCGATGGCCTGGGCGCAGGCGATGTCCGTGGTGCTGGAACGCCAGGCGCAGCGGGTATCGATTCCGCGTCGTTATGCACTCGTGGTGCGCGAGATCTGGGATCTGCAGCAACGCCTGCCGCGCAACCAGGGCGGCCGTGCCCTGAAGCTACTGACCCACCCGCGGTTCCGGGCCGGATACGACTTCCTGTGCCTGCGGGCGCGGGTCGGGCAGATGGATCCGGCGCTGTGCACCTGGTGGACCGAATTCCAGCAGACCGACGAGGCGCGCCAGCAACAGATGGTCCGTCCCGCCAGCGGCGCTGCGGCGCGTTCCCGGCCGCGCCGCCGGCGCAAGGCGCGCTCGGTGTGATGGCCGCGCCGGTACCGGTCTTCATCGGCATCGGTGCCAATCTCGGTGATCCTGTGGCCCAGGTCCTCGAGGCCTGTGCCCGGCTCGCCGGCGCGGTGCCGCAGACGCACTGGATCGGGCGCTCGCACCTGTATCGCAATCCGCCGATGGGCCCGCCCGACCAGCCCGACTACGTGAACGCGGTGGCGCAGTTGCAGACCCACCTCGAGCCCCAAGCCCTGCTGGAGGCCTTGCAGCGGATCGAACAGGCCTGTGGGCGCCAGCGCGACGGCGCCAAGTGGGGTCCGCGCCTGCTGGATCTGGATATCCTGCTCTTCGGCGATCGCCGCATTGACCGGCCGGGACTGCAGGTGCCGCACCCCGGTATCGCGCAGCGCGATTTCGTGTTGCTGCCATTGCAGGAGCTCGCCCCCGATCTGGAGATTCCCGGCCATGGCGCATTGGCCGATCTCTGCCAGCGCCTGAACGGCGGTGGTTTGTTGATGGTTCCCGAGGAGGTCCTCGCGTGAGCCTGGGTGCCTTTCGCTTCATCGCCGTGGAGGGTCCGATCGGCGTGGGCAAATCCAGCCTGGCCCAGCGCCTGACGCGGCATCTGGGGGCCGAGGGCCTGTTCGAGGCCCCGGACGAGAACCCCTTTCTCGAGCGCTTCTACCAGGATCGGTCCCGGCACGCGCTCGCCACCCAGCTGTGTTTTCTGGTGCAGCGCGTGCGTCAGTTGAGCCCGCTGATCCAGTTGCAGTTGTTCGAGCAGCTGCATGTGGCCGATTATTTGATGGACAAGGATCCGCTGTTTGCCGAATTGAACCTGTCGGTGGACGAGATGGATGTCTACCAGGAGATGTTTCGTCACCTGCGCCCGCCCTTGCCGAGCCCGGACCTGGTCATCTACCTTCAGGCGCCGGTCGAGGTCCTGCTCGAGCGGATCCGCCGGCGTGGCCGGAGCTACGAGCGGCGCATCGATACCGCCTATCTGGAACGGCTGAACGCGGCCTATACGGCCTTCTTTCACCACTTCGACGCGGCCACGTTGGTGATCGTCAACGCCGCCGAGATCGACTGGGTCCACAGCGAGCCCGATTTCCAGCAATTGGTCCAATTTCTGGACCAGATCCATGGGGGGCGGCATTATTTCAATCCCCTTCCCCTGCACCTGTGAAGGACACGGAGCCTCGATGCGCAACACCATCCGGACGCTGGACCAGCACAAGCAGGATCGTCGGCCGATCACCTGCCTGACCGCCTACGATGCGAGCTTCGCGCGCCTGCTCGATGCCGCGGACATCGACCTGATCCTGGTCGGGGATTCGCTCGGCATGGTCGTGCAGGGCCACGACACCACCCTGCCGGTGACCATCGAACACATGGTCTATCACACCGCCGCGGTCGCCCGCAGCACGCACCGCGTGATGCTGATGGCCGATTTGCCCTTTCTCGGCGACCGTGACATCGGCACCGGGCTGGATCAGGGCGGGGCCCTGATGCGTGCCGGTGCCCAGATGGTCAAGGTCGAATGCCACGGTGAACACATCGAACTGGTCCGGCGGATGGTCGGCGCCGGCATCCCGGTCTGCGCGCACCTGGGGCTGACCCCGCAGGCGGTGCACCGGTTCGGCGGTTTTCGGGTGCAGGGCCGCGAGGCGGCGGCCGCCGAACGCATGCAGGCCGATGCCCGGGCGCTGGAGGCGGCCGGGGCGCAGTGCCTGCTGCTCGAGAGCATTCCCGAGGCGTTGGCGATCCAAATCACCGGAGCCGCCGGGGTGCCGGTGATCGGGATCGGGGCCAGTCCCGAGTGCGATGGCCAGGTGCTGGTGCTGCAGGACATCCTCGGCCTGACCCCGAAGCCCCCGCGCTTCGCGCAGGACTTCATGACGGGCTCGGACAGCCTCGCGGGCGCGATCGGGGCCTATGCCGAGGCTGTGCGCAACCGGCGCTTTCCGGTGTCGACCGTGCACACCTTCGGCTGATCGCGATGCGAATCGTGCGCGATCGAGCCCAGGTGGCCGCGCTGTCCCGCGAATGGCGGCGGCGGGATGGCCAGCGGCTGGCCTTCGTGCCGACCATGGGCAACCTGCACGCCGGTCACATGGCCCTGGTGCGCCATGCGCAGGAGCGTGGCGATCGCGTGTTGGTCAGCATCTTCGTCAATCCGCTACAGTTCGATCGCGCCGATGACTTGGCCCGGTATCCGCGCAGCCTGGAGGCCGATACCCAGCAATTGGCCGAGGCGGGGGTCGATGCTCTGTTCTGCCCGGAAATCGCCGAGATGTATCCACCGGTGCCAACGCCGCAGGCCCGGGTGATCGTCCCGGAACTCGCGGAAATCCTCGAGGGGGAGTCTCGGCCCGGTCACTTCGACGGGGTGGCCACCGTGGTGGCCAAGCTGTTCAATCTGATTCAGCCGGATCTCGCGGTCTTCGGCGCGAAGGATTATCAGCAGGTGCGGGTGATCGAGGCGATGGTGGCTGCGCTGAACTTTCCGGTGCGCATCGACGCGCTGGCCACCGTGCGCGAGCCCGACGGCCTGGCGTTGAGTTCGCGCAATGCCCAGCTGTCGGCAGACGCGCGCGCGCGCGCGCCGGAACTCTACCGAAGCCTGCGCGAGGTCGCGGCGGCTGCGCGGCTGGAGCCGGATGCCTGGCCGGAGCTCTTTCCCGAGCTGCTGGCGGGCGCCCGGGAGCGCCTGGAGCAGGCCGGAATGCGCACCGATTACCTCTGCGTGCGCCGCGCGGCCGATCTTGGCGAGCCGCAGAGCGGCGATCGTGCCCTGGTTCTGCTCGCTGCAGTCTGGTTGGACCAGGTCCGCTTGATCGATAACCTCATATTGCAGTGCAAAAACTTTTCCGACGACGCCTGATTGCCGTACAATTACCGATCATCCTCTTCACGGCGGCCACGCCGTTCAGGATACTGCCGATGATGATCACCCTGCTGAAGGGCAAACTGCACAAGGCTCAGGTCACGCACTGCGAACTCGAGTACGAGGGTTCCTGCGCGATCGATATCCAGTTGCTGGAGGCGGCCGGCATCCTGCCTTTTGAACAGATCCAGATCTACAACATCGACAACGGTGAACGCTTCACCACCTATGCGATCGAGGCCGAGGCCGGATCGGGGGTGATCTCGGTGAACGGAGCGGCCGCGCACAAGGCCGCCGTCGGCCATCGGGTCATCATTTGCGCCTATGGCCAGTTGGACGCCCGGGAAGCGGCTGATTTCTCTCCGAATCTGGTCTATTTCAGCGCCGGAAACCGGATTTCCCGAACCGGTCAGGGGATCCCGGTACAAGCCGCCTGACGGCGCGCCGAAAGGCCGACCGTCCGGAACGGATCGTCGCCCCGCCACGCCAGTGGTCTTGCCCAATCCTTCCTCGACGCACGCTGAACCCCCGGATCGGCGGGGCGGTTCGGCGTGCGTGGCCGCGGGCCTGGAGCCGGGAATCAACCGGTGTTACGCAGGCCGGCGGCAATGGCATTGATCGAGCGCAGCAACGGCGATAGCAACATGTTGGGGTTCTCCGGATCCTGCTGCCGAAGGGCCTCCAGGGCACGGGACTCCCGTAGCAGGTGGATCTGGATGTGGTTGAGCGGGTCCAGATAGGGATTTCGCCGCTGCAGCGAAAGTGCAAGCAGCGGCGTCTCATCCATCAGGGCCTCGAGTTGGGCCACCTGCAGGACCTCGCTCACGGTGCGCGTGTACTCCTCCTGAATCCGGTGATAGATTCGGTTGGCCAACTCCTGATTGCCGCAGAGCTCTGCGTATTCGGCGGCGGTGCGCATGTCGGCCTTGGTCAGGGCCATCTGGCTGTTGGACAGCAGCGAGCGAAAGAACGGCCAGTCGCGATACATCTGCTGGAGCAGCGCCAGACGCGTCGGATCCTCGCCGCGCCAGGTCGCGAGCGCGGTCCCGAGTCCGTACCAGGCGGGCAGGGTGTGCCGGGACTGGCCCCAGCCGAAGACCCAGGGAATGGCCCGGATCGAGGCCTTGGAGCGGTCGCTGCTGCGCCGGTGCGAGGGGCGCGAGCCGATGTTCAGAAAGCCGATCTCCTGCACCGGTGTCGCCTCGTAGAAGTAGTCGAGCAGGCCCGGTGTTCGGTCGACCAGATCGCGGTAGGCGGTCTCGCCGAGAGCCGCGACCTCGTTCATCGGCCGCATGTAGTCCTCGCGATCGCGCGTCGGCGCCTCGATCAGGCTGCGGCTGGCGAGGATCACGCCGGTGGCCCCCATGCCCAATTCGTAGACGGCGGTCTCGACGTTGCTGTACTTGTAGGACAGCACCTCGCCCTGTTCGGTGAACTTGATCCGGCCCTGGACCGTGGCCGGCGGCTGCGCCAGGATCGAGTCGTGGGTCGGGCCGCCGCCGCGGCCGACGGTGCCGCCACGACCGTGAAAGAGCTGGCAGCGCACGCCGTAGCGCTCGGTGATGGCGACGATCTGCTTCTGCGCCGCATACAGGTTCCAACTCGAGGCCAGGATGCCGCCGTCCTTGCAGGAATCCGAATAGCCGAGCATCACTTCCTGCAGGTTGCCGTTGGCCCGCAGTAGGCGCGCATAACTCGGGTGGCCGAGGAGGTCGTTCAGCACCTGCTCGACGTGCAGCAGATCCTCGATGGTTTCGAACAGCGGAGTGATGCGCAGGTGGCAGAAGGGCTCGTCGTCGGCTCCGCCCGCGAGTCCCACGCCCGCCAGGCCGGTCAGGCGCCCGAGCAGCAGCACCTCGAGCACATGCGAGGCGGCGTGCGTCATCGAGATCACGTAGGTGCCGATGCCCTGGGTGCCGACCTCCCGGCGCATCGCGCCGATCACGTCGAAGACTTCCAGAGTCTCCACCGTCTTCGGCGCCAGGACCTGCCGATCGATGGCCGGAAGATCGTCGCGATCGATCAGGGCGCCGAGCAGAGCGAGGCGTTCGGATTCCTCGAGGCCGGCATAATCCGGTGCCAGTGCGGTCTGCGCGAGAATTTCGGCCACCGCGGCGCTGTGCACGGTCGATTCCTGCCGCACGTCCAGGTGATGCAGATGAAAGCCGCAGGTCTCGGTGAGACGGATCAGGTCCGTGAGTTCGCGCTCGGCGATGTTGTGTTCCCCGTGGCTGACCAGCGAGTCGTGAATCACCCGCAGGTCGGCCAGGAAGTCCTCGGCGCTACGGTAGGCGGAATGGGCCGGCAGCACCGCCGCTTCCCCTTGCAGTCGGCGCATCACCGTCATCAGAGTTTCGTTCAGGCGGTATTTCATGATCTGCAGCTTGCGCCGATAGGGCTCGGTCTCGTAACGGTCCATCGAGCTCTGGAACACCGCCGGGGAGATGCTGCTGTCGTCCTCGAGGCTCGCGCTGAAGGCCGCCGAGGGTGTGGCCATCAACGACGAGTGGGTCAGCACGTTGCGCAGGTGGGTCACGCGTTTCAGGTACTCGCGCAGCACCTGCTGCATCGCCAGTCGGCAGGCCAGCGCGGTGACCGCCGGGGTCACGTTCGGGTTGCCGTCGCGATCGCCGCCGATCCAGGAGCCAAAGCGCAGGAAGGCCGGGATATGGATCGGCAGGCGGCCCTGTGCATCGACGCCGTAGTTGCGGCGTACCGCCTTTTCCAGGAAACGATAGGTTTGCGGAATCGCCTCGAACAGGCTCTCCTCGAAATAAAAGAGGCCGTATTTGATCTCGTCGCGCACCTGCGGGGTCTTCACGCGGACCTCGTTGGTCCGCCACAGAATCTGGATATGGCCCTCCAGTTCGTCGATCAGCGCCTGGCGCTCGGCGGCACCGATCCCGATCTGATTGAGCCGGTCGGCGGTCTGGAACACCCGGCGCTGGTTTTGCATCGTCGTACGCCGACGTGCCTCGGTGGGGTGCGCGGTGAAAACCGGGGTGTAGCTGAGTTCCGACAGCAGCTTTTCCAGGGCCTCGGCCGAGACCCCCTCGGCATGCAGATCGCTCAGCGTCCGTGCGAAGGAGCCGGTCCACAGCGGTTCATCGCGGCTGACCAGGGTCCGGCGCCAGCGGTAGAACAGGTCTTCCTCGGCGATGTTGACCAGGCTGAAGTAGATGCTGAAGGCGCGGATGATGCGCTCGATCCGGTCTGGGCTCTGGCTGACGATGAAGGCCATCAGCCGCTTGCGCAGGCGCGGGTCCTCGCGTTTGCGTAGGCTGACGAAGCCCTTGCGCAACTTTTCCACCGCCGCAAAAACCGCCTCGCCCTCCAGGCGGCGGATCACCCGGCCGAGCAGGTCGCCGAACAGCCGGACGCGCGCGCGCAGTTCGCGGTCCCGGGGCAGAAAACGTTCATCGGTGCGTGTCGGAATCATTGCAGTTCATGCACGCGGCCGGCGCAGGGCGCCGGCCGCGTGACCTCGTGTCCGTGAATCAGGGGCCAGTATACCCTACGGTCGAACGCCCTCGGCCGGGATTTCGGTGGACGCGGAGGTGGAGCCGCAGGTGGGCGCCCGCGCGGGCCGCGCCGGGGAGGCGCCGATGCCCGCTCGCTTCGGTGATCAGTCGTGGCCCGGGCGCAGTTCCCGGTAGAGATCCAGGTACGCCGCGGAGCTCTGGCTCCAGCGATGATCGCAGTTCATGCCGTTGCGCATCATCGTCTGCCAGTGTGCCTGTCCGGGTTCTGCGAACAGCGCCAGCGCGCGTTCGAGGGCAGTGGTCAGTGCGGCAACGTCGTCCGGCAGGAAGCAGAAGCCGTTCGCCGTGCCGTCCGCCAGGGTGGCCGGGTTGGCGTCGATCACGGTATCGGCCAAGCCCCCGGTGGCATGGACGATCGGGGGCGTGCCGTAGCGCAGGCTGTACATCTGGTTCAGCCCGCAGGGTTCGAAGCGCGACGGCATCAGGAAGGCATCCGAGCCAGCCTCGACGCGGTGGGCCAGCCCCTCGTTGTAGGCAATGACAACGCTGCAGGCATCCGGGTGGGCCTCGTTCAGATGCAGGGCGTTCGCCTCGAATTCCCGGCTGCCGCTGCCGACCAGGGCGAGTTGAATTCGACCCGCGGCCAGCAGGGGTGCGCAGGCCTCCAGCAGCAGATCGATGCCCTTTTGTTCGACCATGCGCCCGACATGGCCGAGCAGCGGCAGATCCGCACGAATCGGCAGACCGAGCTCGCGTTGCAGCGCCGCCTTGTTGACGGCCTTGCCGCTGAGATCCCGGACACTGTAGGGCGCGGCGAGGTGCGGGTCCGCCTCCGAGTTCCATTCCTCGTAGTCGATGCCGTTGAGGATGCCGTGCAGGTGATCCGCTCGCGCCCGCAGCAGGCCATCCAGCCCCATGCCCATCCCCGGGGTCTGGATCTCCCGGGCATAGGTGGGCGACACCGTGGTGATGCGATCCGCGAACACCAGCCCCCCCTTCATGAACGACAGCCGTCCATGGAACTCCAGGGCCTCCATGTGCCACAGATCCTCGTTCAAGCCGAGGACCTGCCGGGTCTCGGCCGGGAACAGCCCCTGGTAGGCCAGGTTGTGGATGGTGAAGAGGGTCGCCGGGCGCTGCGGCGCAGCGCGCAGAAACACCGGCACCAGACCGGTTTGCCAATCGTTGAGGTGCAGAATCTGGGGGGCCCAATCGAGCCCCGCCGCATCCAGCGCGAGGGTGGCGACCGCACGGGAAAAGGCGGCAAAGCGCTGCGGGTTGTCCGACCAGTCGTTGCCGCCGGCGCTGCGGTAAGGATCGCCCTCGCGCTGAAAATGGGCGGGCCAGTCGATCAGATACACCGTCACCGGGGTTCCGGGCAGCTGACCCTCGATCAGGCTCCAGGTGACCCCCGGGGGGCCGGGTCGGCGCACCGGGTTGACCAGTCGAGCGACAGCCTGGGGATAGCCGGGCAGGACGAGGCGGACATCCTGACGTCGTCGCTCGAGTGCCGCGGGCAGGCTGCCACTGACATCGCCCAGCCCGCCGGTCTTGATCAGGGGAAAGGCTTCACTGCTCGCGAACAAGATGCGCATGACCACTCCGAAGTGCATTGTCTGACCGCCGCGGCCATTGTAGGTTAGGCGCTGCGCGGTGTGCTGCCTGTTCTATCATAGGTCTCGTTTTATCATAGAGCCCGTTCGATCATAGAGCCTGTTCGATCATGGAGCCCGTCCATCATAGGCGGGGTCGATCCGTTGCCCCCAACCCTCCAGGAGATGCCATGTCCTTGCCGGAAGCCCGTTCCCTCCCTTGGCCGCTGTTGGCAGAAGCCCGCGATCGTTTGCAGACGGTTTCCTTGCGTGCGCTATTCCCCGACGACCCGGGGCGGGTGGACCGCGATGTGCTGGAGGCGGCGGGATTGCGCCTGGACTGGAGCCGGCAGCGCCTGGATGGCCCGGCCTGGGACGCCCTGTACGCGCTGGCCGAGGCCGCCGGGCTCGCCGGGGCCCTGGAGCGCCAGCACGCGGGGGCGCATGTGAACACCACCGAGGACCGCCCGGCCCTGCATACGGTCTTGCGCCTGCCGCGGGACGCGGCGTTCCGATTGGACGGCGAAGACGTGGTCGGCCCGGTGCATGCAGTCCTCGATGCGATCGAGGCGCTGGTGCAGCGGGTGCTCGACGGTCGCCACGTCGGCTATACCGGGCGGGCGATCCGCAGTGTGGTGAACATCGGCATCGGCGGTTCTGATCTGGGGCCGCGGATGGTCTGCCATGCGCTGGCGCCCTTTGCCGCGACGGCGGCCGATGGGGAGCCGCTGCAGATGCACTTCGTGTCCAACATCGACGGGGCGGCGCTGGCCGGGGTGCTCGATGTCGTGGACCCCGAAACCACCCTGTTCGTGATCGCGTCCAAGACCTTCGGCACCCAGGAGACCCTGACCAATGCCCGCTCGGCACGGGCCTGGCTGCTGCGCCATACCGAGCATCCCGAGGCGGTGGCGCGTCACTTCGTCGCCGTGTCCACGAGTGCGGAGCGCGTGGCGGAATTCGGCATCGACACCCGCAACATGTTCGGCTTCTGGGACTGGGTCGGCGGACGCTATTCGGTGTGGTCCGCGATCGGCCTGCCGATCGCGCTGGCGCTCGGCATGGACGGCTTTCGCGCCTTTCTCGCCGGGGCGCATGCGATGGACCAGCACGTGCTCACCCAGCCGGCGTCGGTGAATGCCGCCATCCGGATGGCTCTGGTCGATATCTGGAACCACAACCTGCTGAGTGCCTGCGCACGGGTCGTGCTGCCCTACGACGAACGCCTGAAGTTGCTGCCGTCCTACCTGCAGCAGGCGGAGATGGAGAGCCTCGGCAAGTCGGTGCGCCACGACGGCAGCCCGGCGAGCGAGGACACGGGCACTCTGGTCTGGGGTGCGGTGGGCACTGACGGCCAGCATGCCTTCTACCAGTTGCTGCACCAGGGTACACGCTGGGCGCCCACCGAATTCATCGGTGTCGCGCGCCCGGAACATGATCTGCCGGAACATCATCCCATCCTGCTCGCCAACCTGGTCGCCCAGGCCGAGGCCCTGGCCATGGGCAAGACCCGGGACGAGGCCGCGGCCGAGATGGCGGCGGAGGGTCTGGCACCGGATGAAGTAACCCGGCTCGCGCCGCACCGGAGTTTTCCCGGCAACCGGCCGAGCACCGTGATTCTGCTCAAGCACCTCGAGCCCCAGTCGCTGGGTGCGCTGATTGCGCTCTACGAGCACAAGATTTATCTATTGGCCACGATCTGGGGCATCAACGCCTTCGATCAGTGGGGCGTGGAATTGGGCAAGCAACTCGCCGGACGCGTGCTCGAGGATTTTCAGCCGGGAACCCCCGGTCACGCCCACGACCCTGCGACGCAGGCGACCATCGACTGGCTGCGCGACCGGCTGCCCGAGGCTTGAGCGATGCATAAACCCTTTGCCGAATCGGCCGAACAGAATCAGGAGCCCATTCTGCAGGTGCTGCGGGAGCGGTTCGAGCAACCGGGGCGGGTGCTCGAGATCGGTAGCGGTACGGGTCAGCATGCGGTGTACTTCGCCGCCCGGCTGCCGCACTTGATCTGGCAGCCCAGCGATGTCCGGCCGCATGTGCCGGGGATCGAGGCCTGGCGCATCGACGCGGGGCTCGACAACCTGCAGCCCACTCGGGTGCTCGATGTCCGCGAGGCGTGGCCGCAGGATTCCTTCGACTATGTGTTCACCGCGAACACCGCGCACATCATGCATTGGCCGCAGGTCCTGGCGACCCTGGCCGGGGTTGGTCAGCGGCTTCGCGTGGGCGGGGTGTTCGCGATGTATGGCCCGTTCTCGATCGGCGGCCAGCATACCGGTCGTTCCAACGTGGTCTTCGATCAGGCCCTGCGGCAACGGGATCCCGGCATGGGCGTGCGCGACCTCGATGACTTGCGCCGGGAGGCCTTGCCCCAGGGCCTGGTTTTGGCTGCCACCGTGCCGATGCCCGCCGACAACCTGACCCTGATCTGGCATCGCGTCGAGGCGCCGGGAGAGGAGCGCTAAGGCCCCTGATCGCCGCCCGCCGAAGCCGCGGCTTCGGCGGCGGGTGTCGGTGCGGCTCAGCGTGGGCGTTCGAAGCCCCGGCCCGCCGGGCCGCCTGTGGGTGAGCCGAAGCCCCCGGGCTCTGATCGGGCGGGACCCCATTGCGAATCATGGGTATCGTCCCAACGAGGCGCGAACTCGAGTTGGCCGGGGTGGCTGCCGTAGGTGTCGCCGGATCGCGGGGCGTGGGGCGCGGGATAGTCGTGGGTGGGCCGATGATCCGGGTGGAATTCCGGGTGGGTCAGGAAACGACCGGATGGCGCGGTGGGCCAGGCATGCTCGGCCCCCCGTGCATCGTCGTGCGGTGGTTGCGTCCAACGCGGATCGCCCCGGGTTTCGCCCCAAGGATCGCCGCGGTTGTCACTCCAGGGATCGCCGCGGCTGTCACTCCAAGGGTCGCCCCAAGGATCGCCCCGGCTGTGGCTCTGGCTGTCACCCCGCGTAGCACCCCAGACCGCGCCTTCGCGGGCCGGTGTACCGCTGGATCGCGGTATCCCGTATTCGCGTGATGCCGGCGGTCGATCGCTGGCCGTCGGGGGTGCGAAACCCCGCGGCGTGACACTGGGTGCAGGGTGTCCGCGCGTGGCCGACGGTGTCGCCGGTCCGGGCGGGCTCCAGGGCGCCCCGTGCGGCCAGGGGTTGGCCGGTGCCGAACGGGTCCCGTCGATCTCGAAGAGGTGGTCGGCCGGCGGAAATTCCGGGCGTCCGCGAAAGGTCGACCCCGGGGAGCCCCGATCCTGAACGTGCAGCAGTCCATGCCGGCCCGCCGCGGCCCGGTCCTCGGTGGTGCTGTCGCCGGCAACGGTGCGAGGGTCCCAAACCGGCCACGCCGCTTGGCTGACCCCGAGCGCAAGGCATGCCAGCACCAGGGGGCCGATCATCCTGTGGGTCATCACCACCATCATCACTCATCCATCCCGGAGTTGCCGGGTATCATACTCAGGCGGCCTCGCCAAGGAAACGCCGTGATGCTCTGCGCGGTCATCCGCTGCAGGCCTGAATCCAAATCCGTGCCTCCCGGTGGAGCCGGAAGGAGGAGGGAATCGGTGGCTATCAGTGGCTCGATGGACCCCCGGGTAGACTTGCCGATCACCGGGGTTCGTGTTTGAGTAGCCTTCGGCCCTTCGGCCGTTCGACCCCACAGGACCAATCCCGAGGTGAGACTGCCGTGGCTACGCCCGACACGCAACAAGACCGCGCCCCGCGAATCCAGATCAACCCGCCGGTCTTCTTCGCTTCAGCGGGTCTGACCCTTGTATTGGTGCTCTTTGCCGCCCTGTTCACCGGGCCGGCGGGGCTGCTGTTCAGTGCGGTGCAGGCGTGGATCATCGAGTCGGTGGGCTGGTTCTACGTGTTGGCCGTCGCCGGTTTCGTCGTCTTCGTGATCGGGCTGGCGGTCTCCGGCTTCGGCCGCATCAAGCTGGGACCGGATCACAGCGAACCCGATTACACCTACGGCTCCTGGTTTGCGATGCTGTTTTCGGCCGGAATGGGTATCGGTCTGATGTTCTTCGGGGTCGCCGAGCCGGTGATGCACTTCGTCACGCCCCCGGTGGGCGATCCGGAGACGGTCGAGGCCGCGCGTCAGGCGATGCGCATCACCTTCTTCCACTGGGGCATCCACGCCTGGGCGATCTATGCGGTGGTGGCGATGTCGTTGGCCTACTTCGCCTTTCGTCATGGCCTGCCGCTGACCATCCGTTCCTCGCTATACCCGCTGATCGGCGAGCGGATCTACGGGCCGATCGGGCACATCGTCGATACCTTTGCGGTGCTCGGCACGATCTTCGGGGTCGCGACTTCGCTGGGTTTCGGGGTCATCCAGATCAACTCCGGCCTCGAATACCTGTTCGGGGTGCCCAGCACGGTGACCATCCAGGTCGTGTTGATCGCAGTGATCACGGCGATCGCGACCATCTCGGTGGGTCTGGGACTGGATGCGGGTATCCGCCGCCTGTCGGTCCTCAACATGATCCTGGCGGGTAGCCTGTTGGCCTTTGTACTGGTTGCCGGGCCGACGGTGTTCCTGTTCCAAACCCTGGTGCAGAACACCGGCAACTACGTCTCCAATCTGTTCTACATGACCTTCAACCTCTACGCCTATGAGCCGACCGACTGGATTGGGGGCTGGACCCTGTTCTACTGGGGGTGGTGGATCGCCTGGGCCCCCTTCGTCGGCATGTTTATCGCCCGGGTCTCGCGGGGGCGCACCATCCGCGAATTCGTGGTCGGCGTGCTGCTGGTCCCGCTCGGTTTCACCTTGATGTGGATGACCTTCTTCGGCAATACGGCTATCCACATGATCATGATCGAAGGGATCGCCGGGCTGGCGGATGCGGTCGCGGCCGACACCTCGGTGGCGCTGTTCCAGTTCTTCGAGCACCTGCCGCTATCCGGCCTGATGGCCACGATCGCAACCGTTCTGGTGATCACCTTCTTCGTGACGTCCTCCGACTCCGGATCGCTGGTGGTGGACATCCTGACCTCGGGGGGGCAGGACGCCAGCCCGGCCTGGCAACGGATCTTCTGGGCCATCGTCGAAGGCATCGTGGCCGCTGCCTTGTTGATCGCGGGTGGTCTTGCGGCCTTGCAGACGGCGACGATCGCCAGTGCATTGCCCTTCACCATCATCATGATCGTGATGTGTTGGGGCCTGCTCACGGCGCTGCGCGTCGAGGGTGTGAAACGCAGCAGCCTGCGCGATGCACGGATGACCCCCAGTGGCCCGGCGGCCGCCTGGAAGAACCGGATCCGCGCGATGGTGCATCAGCCCAAGCGCGGCGAGGTGGTGCGCTTCATCCAGGAGACGGTCAAGCCCGCTTTGTCGGAGGTCGCCGACGAACTGCGCAAGCAGAAGATCCCGGCGGAGATCAGTGAGGGTGAGGACGGTCGGGTCTGGCTGGAGGTGCGCCATGGCGAGGAGATCGATTTCTTCTACTCGGTGCGCCCACGCGCCTACGAGCCACCGACCTTCGTGATGCGCGATACCCGCGAGAATCGCCTCGAGCAGCTGAAATACTACCGCGCCGAGGTGCACCTGAAGGAAGGCGGCCAGGACTACGACGTGATGGGCTGGCGCAAGGAGGATGTGATCAACGATGTCCTCGAACAGTACGAGCGGCACATGCACTTCCTGGCCGCGATGCGCTAGCGGAACGCGGAGTGATCGGCGCTGTGCGACGGGCCGCCACGCGGTCCGTCGTTACCACGCCCCGGCGTCGATCAGCAGCGCGTGAATGCGCTCGGCCAGATAGCGATAGCCCTCGGCATTCGGATGGATCGGGTCGGCCTTCAGGGCCTCTCGCGACAGGATGTGCGCCAGGGCCTGGTTCTCCACCGGTATGCCGTGTTCCCGGCCGATGTCGGCGTACAAGGGCTCGCTGCGCAGGCGCACCAGCGTGGGGGCGGGGACGGCCACCAGCAGCACCTGGATGCCGCGCTCGTGGGCCGTTGTGACCATCGCGGACAACTGGGCTCGGATCTGCTCGCGGTCGCCCCGGCGCAGCAGGTCGTTGCCGCCATGAATCAGCAGCAACAAATCGGGTTGATGCGCATCGAGCATCCCGGGTAGCCGGGCCAGGCCATCCCGTGCGATCTCCCCGGGGACCCCGGCATTGATCACCCGGCGTCCGGACAAGGTCTCCAGGCGGGCCGGGTAGTCCTGATCGCTGGCGGCCCCGGTGCCGGCGGTCAGGCTGTCGCCAAAGGCCAGCAGGACGGCGTCGGAGGCGAGCGGCGACAGGGTTTCCGGGCGCGGCGAGCAGGCCGCGAAGACGACCAGGACCATGATCGTGGCCATCGGCCCGACGATCGATGCGGGAGCGCGTATCCACCCGACCCTCGCGCGTGATCGCACTGCCGTTCCGGCGCACCCGCGGGTGACCGAACCCGGAACCTGCGGGCCCGGAACCTGCGGGTACGGAACCGCGGGGATGCTGCGCGATCGTGGTCGCATGGCGTTTTCCTGTCGGCGTGGATGCCGGTTAGCCTACAGGGGTGGCGCGCGCCCGTCGCGCCGGTGCGCCGGTGCTGGACCCTGGTCGGGCTTGTGGACCGCGTCGTGCGGCTACCGGGCGGCGTGATTGACCCCCGCCTCCAGGCGTGGCAGCGTGCCGGCGTGGGAATGCGTTGTTTCGGCGCGCATTGCCCGCGGGTTCGGTGCCCTTTTCCGGTACCGACCGTGGCCCTGCCATTGACTTCCGTCTCATCGACAAAAGGACTTCCGTATGCCGCTTCGCCGTCTCGCCATTGCCGCTCTGCTTGCCCTCCCGCTGGCCGCCCTGGCCACCGAGCCCAATATCCAACCGGGCGAATGGGAACTGACCTCGACCACCCGGTTCATTGGAACCCCGATGCCCGAACAGAAACAGTCCACCACAGAATGCCTGACCCGCGAGGATCTCGCTGACGGTCTGGTCTTCGACGTCGACGTGGAGGATTGCCAGATCACCGACAAGGACATGCGCCGCGACGGCATGAGTTACTCGATGACCTGCGCCCAGGAAGACGGCTTCGACATGGTGATGAATGCCGAGATGCAGTTCCTCGGAAATCGCACGCAGGGTACGGTCGCCGCCGAGATGAATACCCCGATGGGTGCAATGAAGATGGAGGTGCTGCTCGAGGGCACGCGCATCGGCGACTGCTGAGGCGCGTCAGCGCCATTCCGGCGCTCGGCCGGCGCTCGGGAGCATCGCGGTGGCGCGCCGCCGGCCGGCGGCGATCCGACGCGTCAGCCGGCTCTGCGCGTTCTACCCGTAGCGGTAGCCGAAGGTCTGCTTGAACTGCTCGGCGAATCCGTCCGCGGTGAAGCGGTGGTTCTGGGTGCCGTGGTGGGCGATTTTCAGCGATCCGAGCAGGGAGGCGATGCGGCCGGTGGTCTCCCAATCGAAGCCGCGTTCCAGCCCGAAGAGCAGCCCGGCGCGGTAGGCATCGCCGCAACCGGTCGGGTCGGTGATGGCGGTCGGCGCGACCGAGGGGATTTCGATGCCTTTACCACCGGTATAGATCATGGAACCTTCGCCGCCGCGGGTGACGATCATCGCGTCGACCCGCTCGGCCAGCTGTTCGACACTGAGCCCGGTGCGCTCGGCGGTCAGCTGCGCCTCGTAATCGTTGAACGCGGCATAGGTTGCCTGGTCCAGAAAACGCGTCAGGTCCTCGCCCGAGAACATCGGCAGGCCCTGCCCGACATCGAAGATGAACGGAATGCCGGCGTCCGCAAATTGTTCCGCATGCTGGATCATGCCGTCGCGCCCGTCCGGCGAGACGATGCCGACGCCGATTCCGGAGGCATCCTGCACGCGGTTCTGGTGCGAGAAATTCATCGCCCCCGGGTGGAACGCGGTGATCTGGTTGTCGTCCTGGTCGGTGGTGATGAAGGCCTGCCCGGTGAAGCTGTCGGCCAGCGGCTTCACGTGGTCGCGGGCGATGCCCTGCAGGTCCAGCCACTCGGCGTAGGGGCCGAAGTCGGCGCCCACGGTGGCCATCAGCGTCGGTTCGCCGCCGAGCAGTTTCAGGTTATAGGCGATGTTGCCCGCGCAGCCGCCGAACTCCCGGCGCATCTCCGGTACCAAGAAGGACACATTGAGGATATGGACCTTGTCCGGCAGGATGTGATTCTTGAAGCGATCGGGAAAGACCATGATGGTGTCGAAGGCGATGGAACCGCAGATCAGGGCGGACATGGATGCTCCTTGGTTGGGGCTGAAGAGACTCGCCCGAGGGCGAGGGCGGCGTGAAGGCACCGCAAGAACCGGATGGCCCCGCCGGTCCGAGGCGGGGTTACCGTGGCCCGAGAAGGGCCGGCACCGTGCGAATTCGTGTGTGCAGGGCGGCTGTGCCGCCGCGCCGACCCGGTGCAGGAAAGCGCATAGCCTAGAGCGTTGTGAACGCAACGACAAACCGGCGCCCGCAGGAGCGTCGGTATGATCGAGGTCACACCGACGCTTCAGCTGTCCGAGGACGACCTGGAATTTCGCTTCAAGCGCGCCAGCGGACCCGGCGGGCAGCACGTGAACAAGACCGATACCGCGGTGGAGTTGCGCTTCACGATCGACGGTGCATCGGACCTGCCGTCGGCGGTGCGCGAGCGCCTGCGTCGCTTGGCGCGCAAGCGGATCTCCCGCGAGGGGACGCTGATCATTCACGCCCAGCGCTTTCGTTCCCAGGAACGCAACCGCGAGGATGCGATCGCGCGGCTGGTGGAGTTGCTGCAGGACGCCAGTCACGCGCCCACGCCGCGCATCGCCACCCGACCCACCCGCGGCTCCCGCGAGCGCCGCCTGACGAGCAAGAAGCGCATGGGCGAACGCAAGCGCGGTCGCGGCAAGGTTCCGTTCTCGGACGGCTGAGCGACGATGAAATACCGACCGGGGCGCGATCGTCGACCGCTTCGCCTGCCGGTGCACGTTTATTGATGGAGAGAAGAAGAGATGAAGGGCATGCGTTCCCCGTTGCTGGTGTTGCTGCTGATCGTGGCCGTGGCCGCCCTGAGCCTGCAATTCCTCGGCCCGGACTCCGATCGCCAGGCCCCGATCCCGGGTCTGGGCGAGGACACCCGCGAGCTCGATGAACGCAGCCGCGATGCGCCCCGTACCGAGGCCCCCGCGGCCGAGGCCCACGGGCTCGAGGAGAACCTGGTCGTGCCCGGGGTGGTCGTGCGCGATCTCGATGGCCAGATCGCCTGGCGTGGCGATGTCGATCTGGCGCCGGAGCTCGCGCGGATCGCCGCCGGGGAGCGGGATCCGCACCGTAACGATGGCAGCGTCTTTCAGAACCGCGAGGGCCTGTTGCCGGATCGGCCCCGGGGGCATTACCGGGAATACGTGGTCCGCACGCCCGGAATCACCCACGCCGGCCCGCAGCGCCTGGTGATCGGGCTCGATGGCGCGGTGTATTACACCTACGACCACTACCGAAGCTTTCAGCGGGTTCGCTGATGGTCGCCGATTCGATCGCAGCACCGCTGCAGGAATGGCTGGATACGGGCCTGCCCCTGCTGCGTTTGCCGGCGGCGACGCCCGTTGCCGGAGTGCTGGACTCGCTATGCGCCCGCGGCCTGGAGCCCTGCACCGTCGATCTTCGGCCGATCCCCGACAAGGCGGCCCTGCTCGCGGCCCTGCATCAGGCCCTGGAACTCGGCCCGTGGTTCGGCTTCAACTGGGATGCACTCGAGGAGGCCTTGCACGGTCCTGAGGATCGCGCGGCACCCGAACGTGTGCTGGTGTGTGTCGGCTTTCAGGCCTTCCATGACCGAGCCGCTACCGCGGCCGAGGGGTTCCTGGACATCGTCGCCACCGTCGCCGCGAACCCCGACAGCACCCTGCGCGGCTGCATCCTGCTCGGCTGATTCCGCCCCGGAATCGCAATACAATCCGGTGGCAAGGCCCGAGCGCCGTGGGTGCGCTGCGCTTCACCCATCCTACGCAACCCCACGGCACCGACACCCGCGGAGCCTCGTAGGGTGGGCCAAGCGCAGCGGGCCCACCAGGGCCGGCCAAGCCGCCGGGTCGTTGCCCCCAAACGGCGGGGGCCAGGACCCACCAATCCTGCGTTTCGGTGCCGCTTTTCGTAGAATCAGCGTCATGGTCGTCTCTGCGCAAGGTTCGTCCGCTGGACCCGATGACCGGGTGGGGGAGCCGCGACCCCGCACCTTCGCAGCCCGTATCTTCCAAGCGCGAGGCCTCACCAAGACCTATCGGATGGGCGAGGTCGAGATCCACGCGCTGCAGGGCGTGGATCTGGATCTCTATGCCGGGGAGTTGGTGGTGATGCTGGGCGCCTCGGGCTCCGGCAAGTCCACCCTGCTGAACATCCTGGGCGGGCTCGATACCGCGAGCAGCGGCAGCGTGCAGTACCGCGATCAGGACCTGACCCACGCGTCGGACCCGGCGCTGACCCAATTCCGGCGTGACCACGTGGGCTTCGTCTTCCAGTTCTACAATTTGATCGCGAGCCTGACGGCGGTCGAGAACGTCGCGATCGTCACCGATATCAGCCGCAATCCGATGCCGCCGGAACAGGCCCTCGCGCTGGTCGGCCTGCAGCCCCGCCTCGAGCACTTTCCCTCGCAGCTCTCCGGCGGCGAGCAGCAGCGGGTGGCGATTGCCCGTGCGATCGCCAAGCAGCCGGCGGTGCTGCTGTGCGACGAGCCCACCGGCGCGCTGGATTCGAAGACCGGCATCCAGGTGCTGGAGGCGCTGGAGCACGTCAACCGGACCCTGGAAACCACGGTGGTGATCATCACCCACAATGCGGTGATCGGCGAGATGGCCGACCGGGTGATCCGCCTGCGCGACGGGCGGGTGGAGACGATCCACACGAATGCGCAGCGCCGGGCCCCCGGCGAACTGCGCTGGTAGCGGCGGCCGCGCGTGCGCGCCCTGAACCGCAAGCTGCTGCGCGACCTCGCGACGCTGCGCGGTCAGGCCGCGGCGATCACACTGGTGATCGCCAGCGGCGTGATGACCCTGATCATCGCGGTGACCACCCTCGATGCCTTGAGTCTGACCCAGCAGCGCTTCTATGCCGACTACCAGTTCGCCGATGTCTTCGCCGAACTGCAGCGGGCCCCTGACCACCTGGCCGGGCGCCTGGTCCAGATCCCCGGCGTGAACCAGGTGGAAACCCGGGTGCAGGCCGCGGTGCGCCTGGAGGTGCCGGATTTCGCGGACCCGGTGCGCGCCCAGCTGCTGTCGATCCCGGACGGACGCCAGCCGGCGCTGAATCAGCTGCACCTGCGCGAGGGCCGCCTGCCGGACCCGGCGCGCGACGACGAGGTGGTGGTCAGCGATGCCTTCGCCGAGGCCCACGGCCTGCGGGCCGGCGCCGAGCTGCGGGCGATCATCCGCGGGCGGCTGACCCCGCTTCGCGTCAGCGGCGTCGTGCTGTCCCCGGAATTCGTCTACCAGATCGCCCCCACCGACCTGCTGCCGGACTACGAGCGCTACGCGATCCTGTGGATGAACCGGCGCGCCCTGGCCAGCTCCTACGGGATGGAGGGGGCCTTCAACAACGTGGTCCTCAGCCTGCAGGCGGGCGCGACCGAGGCCCCGGTGATCGACCACCTGGACCGGATCCTCGACCGTTACGGCGGTACCGGGGCCTACGGGCGGGACGATCAGCCCTCGCACCGCTTCCTGCACGAGGAGCTGAACCAGCTGCGGGCCCAGGCGGTGATCCTGCCGACCGTCTTCCTGGCGGTGTCGGCCTTCCTGCTGAACGTGGTGATGAGCCGGATCATCCGCAGCCAGCGCGAGCAGATCGCGGTGCTGAAGGCCTTCGGCTACCGCAACGGCGACATGGCTTGGCATTACGGTGCCCTGACCGGGTTGATCGTCGCGCTGGGCTGCATGCTGGGCATCGGGCTGGGGGCCTGGGCGGCCAGTGGGCTCGCCGGGATCTACATGGAGTACTTCCGCTTTCCCCAGATCAGCTTTCGCCTGCAACCCGGGGTGGTGCTGCTGGCGGTGGCGGTCGCCGCCGGGGCGGCATTGCTGGGTACGCTGAATGCGGTCTGGCGGGCCGTGCGCCTGCCGCCGGCGCAGGGCATGCGGCCGGAGGCTCCGGCCCGGTTTCGCAAGGGCTGGCTGGAGCGGTCGATCCTGCGCGACGGCCTGAGCCAGCCGGCCCGGATCGTGTTGCGCAACCTGACCCGGCATCCGGTGAAGTCGGCGCTGTCGGTGCTCGGCATCGCGATGTCGGTGGGTCTGCTGGTGATGGGAACCTATCAGCTCCAGGCGGTCGATCACCTGATCGATACTCAATACCGGCTGGTGCAGCGTATGGACCTGCACCTGACGTTCAGCGATCCGACGCCGGCGCGGGTGCAGGCCGAACTGCGCCACCAGCCCGGGGTGCTCGCGGTGGAGACCTACCGCACGGTGCCGGTGCGCCTGGTTTCCGGACACCGGGACTACCGCACCGCCATTCTCGGCATGGACGAACAGCCGGTTCTGCGCCAGTTGCTCGATGGCCGGCAGCAACCGCAGCGTCTCCCGTCGGAGGGCCTGTTGCTCACCGACTACCTGGCCCGGGATCTGGGCCTGCGGGTGGGCGATCCGGTGCGGGTGGAGATCCAGGAGGGCCACCGCCGGACGGTGGAGGTGCCCTTGGTCGGTGTGGTCGACGAACCGCTGGGGGTCAGTGCCTACATGCACCGACCGGCGCTGAACCGCCTGATGCGCGAAGGCCCGGCGGTGAGCGGGGCCTGGCTGGTAATCGATGCCGGACAGCAGCAGGCGCTGTTCGACCGCCTCTGGACGCTGGCGGGGGTGGCGAGTATCGGGCTGATCGGCGAGGCCGAGGCCAACATCCGCGAATACATGGGCGATACCGTGCTGATGTTTGCGCTGATTTTCGTGCTGCTGGCGGGTTCGATCGCCTTCGCGGTGGTCTACAACAACGCTCGCATCGCCTTTGCCGAACGCGCGCGGGAGCTCGCGACCCTGCAGGTCCTCGGTTATTCGCGCGCGCAGGTCAGCGGGATCCTGATCGGCGAGATCCTGCTGCTGACGCTGGTCGCGTTGCCCGTGGGCTGGCTGTTCGGAACCGCCTTCGCCTTTGCACTGAACCAGGCCTTCAGCATGGACCTGTTCCGGCTGCCGTTTGTGATCACCCCCCGGGCCTACGGCACGGCCACCGCCGTGGTGCTGGCCGCTTCGGTGGTGGCCGGCCTTGGGGTGGTCCGGCGGCTGCATCGACTGGACAAGATCTCGGTGCTGAAGGCGGTGGAATGACGACGTTCTGCCGACGAGGCCCACGAACCGGAAGGATCGCTGCATGACCACGCGCAAGAAGCTGTTCTGGATCCTGTTGGGCCTCGCGGCCCTCGGCCTGCTGGTCTGGGTCTTGTGGCCCGCGCCGGTCCCGGTCAGTGCCGCCGAGGTGCGGGCCGGACCCTTTGTCGAATGGGTGGACGACGAGGGCCGGACCGGATTGCGCGACACCTTTACCGTGTCGGCGCCGATCGGCGGATTCCTGCAGCGGGTCGAACTGGAGCCCGGGGACTTCGTGGAGCGGGGGCAGGTTGTGTTCCGGCTGGACCCGCATCCGGCGCCGGCGCTCGATGCGCGCAGCCGCGAACAGGCGCAGG
>PWGH01000012.1 GCA_003555285.1 Thioalkalivibrio sp. | reverse complement strand
GCCAGAATCGGCCACCGCAGGTGGTTGATTCTGTAGCAAGCTGCAAATCACATTTGCAGCGAAGCGTGCGCTGAGAAAGCCAGGATGGCTTTATTCAGCGCTTCCCTAGTGTGCCCACCGGGGACGGAGGGCCGGGCGGTGTTCCCGGTCCGGACCCGCTCGAGTCGTCCATGAGCGCTCGAAGGCGGCCATCCATGGCCGCCTACGGTCCGGATCCGGCCCACCGCCTTCGCCGCCCGGGCGTTGGGGGCGGGTTTGCGCTGCAAGGGCAAGGGCGTAAGGGCAAGGGCGTAAGGGCAAGGGCCGCAGGCCCGCTGCGCTTGGGCCACGCTACATGGCGGGTTTGACCCAGGGGCTCATCAGCGACTGGGGAGCCGTGCGGGGTGCGCCCGGTCCGGACCGTGGATGGCCATGGATGGCCATCCTCGAGCGCTCATGGACGACTTGAGCGTGTCCGGACCGGGCGCACCCCGCACGGCTCGGGCACGGCCCCAGGCGCGCCCCGCACGGCTCGGGCACGGCCCCAGGCGCACCCCGCACGGCTCGGGCACTGACTCAGGGTCTACGTTGGTGCGAGACGGCGGGGTCAGCGCAGGCCGAGGACGTCCTGCATGTCGTAGAGACCGGGGGGTTGCTGGCGGAGCCAGATGGCGGCGCGCACGGCGCCGGAGGCGAAGGTCATTCGGCTGCTGGCGCGGTGGGTGATTTCGACGCGCTCACCGTCGGCGGCGAAGAGCGTGGTGTGTTCGCCGACGATGTCGCCGGCGCGAATGGTCGAGAAGCCGATCGTGCGCCGCTGGCGAGCCCCGGTCTGGCCTTCGCGGCCGTAGACGGCGTCGGTCTCTAGATCGCGGCCCAGGGTGTCGGCGATGATCCGTCCCAGGTGCAGCGCGGTACCGGACGGCGCATCGACCTTGTGCCGGTGATGGGCTTCGATGATCTCGATATCCACGCTGTCGCCAAGTACCCGGGCCGCAAGCTCGGCGAGCTTGAAGGTCAGATTCACGCCGACGCTCATGTTCGGAGCGAAGACCACCGGGATGTCCTGCGCCGCGGCGGCGAGTTCCGCCTGCTGCGCGGCGGTCAGCCCGGTGGTTCCGACGACCAGGCATTTACTCTGCGCCTGGCAGAGGGCGGCGTGCGCAAGGGTGGCCTCGGGGCGGGTGAAGTCGATCAGCACGTCGAAGTCCGCCACCACCGTGGCAAGGTCGGCGACCACGGAGGGCGCGGATGCGGTGCCAGCCAACGGCGCGCCCACCAGCGCACTTCCCGCCCTTTCACTGACGGCCCCCAGTTGCGCCTGCGGATGCTCCGCCACCGCCTGCACCAGGATCTGCCCCATGCGCCCACCGACTCCCGCGATCGCGATTCGCGTCATTTGCCCGTCTCCCTATCCCATGCGTTTGTGGCTTACCCGCCCCAAAGGGTACCGGTAAACCGCCCATCTTAATCGACCGCCGCGGCCTTTCGACCCTCATGCGCGACGTTCACGGTCATCCAGGCCCTCGGCCTCACCGTCCGCACGGCTTCGGCCTGGGCTCTATCGCACGAGGGCCGCGTCACAGGCGAGGCGACATCAATTCGCCGTCCACGCCCCCACGACCTGCATCGGACCGGCATCGGACCGGCGTCAGGCGGGCATCAGCCGGCGTCAGGCTTGGGTCACGTCCGTCGTTCCCGCATCATGCCGGCCGCGGCCACCAGCACGCCGAGGGCCGCCAGCGCGGCCGCGAAGACGTAGACCGAGGCCGGGCTCACGCCGTCCCAGAGGTAGCCGCTGCCGAGGGCGCCGATCGCACCGCCGAGGCCGAAGCTCAGTGAGGAATACAAGGCCTGCCCGCGACCCTGCAGCCGCCCGGGAAAGTAGACGTGTATCAATGAAATCGCCGAGGCGTGATAGACGCCGTAGCTCGCGGCATGCAGCAGCTGGATGAACAACAGCGCCGGTAGCGTGTCTGGAATGGTGGCGAGCAGCCCCCAGCGCAGCGTGGTCAGGATCAGCGCCAGTGTGATCAATCGCCAAGCGCCGAAGCGCAGGATCAGGCGCGGCAGCATCAAGAACAGCACCACCTCCGCCGCCACCCCGAGGGCCCAGAGCTGACCGGCCAGCGCGCGGCTGAATCCCTGGGCCTCCACGTAGAGCGTGAAGAAGGCGTAATACGGACCGTGGCTCGCCTGCATGAAGAAGCAGGCCAGCAGCAGCGCGATCACCTCCGGGCGGCGCAGCACCGTCATCAGGGGCAGCGTGGCTTCGCCGGCGGGATCGCCGTTGGCGGGTTCGGGCACCGACAGCGCGGACAGGTATAGCACCGCCAGCAATCCGAGCATGATCCAGGGCAACCAGTCCAGGCTGAGGACGTCGAGCAACCAGCCGAGGCTCGCCACGGCGAGGATGAAGCCAATCGATCCCCAGAGCCGGACCAGCGCGTAGCGGTGGCTGTCCCGCCCCAATGCCCGTAGCGTCGTGGCCTCGAACTGCGGCAGGATCGCGTTCCAGAAGAAACTGAAGGTGGCCATCACCACCGCCAGCCACCAGTAGCCCGAATACAGCAGCACCCCGGCGAAGGCCACCAGGGCCGCCAGCGCGCCCCAGCGCACCACCGGCATGCGCACCCCGGAGCGATCCGCCAGCCAACCCCAGACATTCGGCGCGACGATCTTGGTGGCCAGGATAATGGCCATCAACTCGCCGATCTGGGAGCCACTGAAGCCCTGGTCGGCCAGGTACGGCCCCCAGTAGGGCATGAAGGCCCCGATGCTGGCGAAATAGAAGAAATAGAAGCTGGACAGGCGGATATGCCGGTTCATCGACGCCGCCCCGTGACCTTCAACCGCCGCGCCGCAACCGTTTTCGGGCCTGCGGATCGCCACCGTCCGATGGCCGCCACCGGCACCCAGGGCCGGGCAGCCAGGGATCGCCCGATGAACCGGCCGGCAGGCGCCGGTTCCGGGATGCCGGCGCCGCGGTCGGACGCACGCGCGCCCAGCACCCCGGCCGCGGTCGCCTCAGGAATCGCCGGCGTCCGGGCCGTCCGGGTTCGGCCGGTCGGTGACCGTCGGCACATCGGTGAAGGCCGGAAGGCCGGACCGCACGTCGGCGTTCTGCGCCCGATGCCGTAGCGCATGATCCATCAGCACCAGGGCCAGCATCGCCTCGGCGATCGGCGTGGCGCGGATGCCTACACAGGGGGCGTGACGGCCCTTGGTCACCCCTTCGACCGCGGCACCGGTGGTGTCCACCGAGCGCCCCGGCAGCCGCAGACTGGAGGTTGGCTTCAGCGCGATGCTGGCCCGGATCACCTGCCCCGAGGAGATCCCGCCGAGCACGCCGCCGGCGTGATTGCTCAGAAACCCCTCGGGGGTCATCTCGTCGCGGTGTTCGGTGCCGCGTTGCTCGACCACGGCAAAGCCGTCGCCGATCTCCACGCCCTTCACCGCATTGATGCTCATCATCGCGTGGGCGATGTCGGCATCGAGGCGATCGAGGATCGGTTCGCCCCAGCCCGGCGGCACACCCCGGGCCTCGACCTCGACTCGCGCGCCCACCGAATCGCCGGACTTGCGCAGCTGATCCATGTAGGCCTCGAGCTCCGCAACCCGATCCGGATCCGGCGCGAAGAAGGGATTGTGGTCCACCGCGTCCGGATCGCGGAAGGCCACGCGGATCGGCCCCAGCTGCGACAGCCAGCCCCGGATCTCGACCCCGTAGCGCTGTTGCAGGTAGCGCTTGGCGACGCCGCCGGCGGCGACCCGCAACGCCGTCTCCCGCGCGGAACTGCGCCCGCCGCCGCGGTAATCGCGGTGCCCGTACTTCTGGTGATAGGTGTAATCGGCGTGCCCGGGCCGAAAACGATCCTTGATCTCGCCATAGTCCTTGGAGCGTTGATCGACGTTCTCGATCAGCAGGCCGATCGGCGCCCCGGTGGTCACGCCCTCGAAGACCCCGGACAGAATGCGCACCTGGTCGGTCTCGCGGCGCTGGGTGGTATGGCGCGACTGCCCGGGACGGCGCCGGTCCAGGTCGTGCTGCAGATCGGCCTCGCAGAGCGTGAGCCCCGGCGGACAGCCGTCGACGATCGCCCCCAGCGCCACGCCGTGGCTCTCCCCGAAGGTGGTGACGACAAAGGATTTTCCAAAGCTGTTTCCTGACATCGGCCTAGTGTAGCCCGACTGCGCCCAAAGACGGTATGGCCTATCGCCCCGCGGGCGCTGAGCCACGCGCCGGCCGCTTGCATTTGCGGTCCAGCAGTGGATGATCCGGGGAAAGGGCCGCGTTCGGCCCCCTGCCCCGACCGGCAGCGAACCGACGCAACAGCAAACCTTGTCAACAGCGAACCCTGGTGCACCGATGACTTCAGCCCAACCCAAGCATATCTCACCCCAGGAAGCCTTCGATCGCCTGCGCAGCCACCCTCGGGATCTGCTGGTGGATATCCGCTCGACCATGGAATACCTGTTCGTGGGCCACCCGACCAGCGCCGTGCACATTCCCTGGATCGACGAACCCGATTGGGTCGAGAACCCCCAGTTCGTGCCGCAGGTCCGCAAGCTGCTGCTGGGCGGCATCGGCGACGAGTCCGAGGATGCCCCGGCCATCTTTCTGATCTGCCGCAGCGGCAAACGCTCGATCAGCGCCGGCGAGGCCCTGGTCGCCGCTGGCATCGACAATGTGTATACGGTGGACGAGGGCTTCGAGGGGCCGCTGGACGCCCATCACCAGCGCTCGACGACGTCCGGGTGGCGCTTTCACGGCCTGCCCTGGGAGCAGTGCTGAGCGGCCGCCCGCGCTGGCGGGACGGCCTAATGAACTACGCGGGAATCTGCTCGCGCGTCAGCAGAAAGACGCCCTGGCCGCCGCCGGAAAACTCCAGCCAGGTGAAGGGGATGTCGGGAAAACGCGCTTCCACTGCCGGCTGACTGTTGCCGACCTCGACCACCAGCACCCCACCCGGATTCAGCCGCGCCCGGGCGCCGGTCAGGATGCGCCGCACGATATCCAGACCGTCGGTGCCGGCCGCCAACCCCAACGCCGGCTCGTGCTGGTACTCCGAGGTCAGCTCGGCCATGTCCCGGGCATCGACATAGGGCGGATTGGAGACGATCAAATCGAAACCCGGCGCCGCGCCGAGCCCGTCGAAGACATCGCTCTGGACCACCCGGG
Source organism: Thioalkalivibrio sp. (assembly GCA_003555285.1). The sequence continues at coordinate 19,652 of PWGH01000012.1, read as the reverse complement.
TCCGCGCCGCCATCGCATGGCGTTCGACATTGATGCGCGCCACGGCCAGCGCATCGGCGGACACATCGGACAACCAGATATCGGCCTCGGGCAACACCATCCCGGTGGCGATGCCGATACAGCCGCTGCCGGTGCACAGATCCAGCACGCGATGCACGGCCTCGGGATCCGCCCACGGGGCGAAGCCCGCCAGGATCAACTCGGACAGCGGCGAGCGCGGGACCAGCACGCGCTCGTCGACATAGAATGGCAACCCCATGAACCAGGCCTCGCGGGTGATGTACGCCGCCGGCTTGCGCGTACTTACGCGCTCGCGCAACACCGCCTCCACCCGCAGCCGCTCGGCCCGGACCAGGCGGCTCTCCCACCAGCTCTCCGGCAGATCCAGCGGCAGGGACAGGGTGTGCAGCACCAGCCAGCCCGCCTCGTCCTCGGCGTTGTCGGTCCCATGCCCGAAGCTCAGGCGCGCGGCCCGGAACTGACTGGCGCCGAAGCGAATGAAGTCCCGAATCGTGCGCAGATCGGTAACCAGGTCCATGGGGAATGCCTTCAAGCCAGGGGACGAGTCCAGGAAAAGTACAGTGCACCCACCGCCGCAGGACCCGGGGCAAAACGCACACCGGGCCTCCGGCTGGCGTCACCGCGAGGAATGTTCCACTCTACAACATAATCGAATGGCGGGATCCGGCCTGTGGCCGGCCGATGCCCCCATTTTGTTCCCGGCTTTGTATACTCGCCGGGTTTGTAATCCGCCCGTGAGAGGGCATTGATGATCAATTCGATAAACCTCCTGTTCATAACGCGGCATCCCGATCTCGCCGATCAGGTCATCGGGCGGATTCGCCAACGCGGAAATGCGGTGCGCCCGAAACAGGCCGGCAACGTCCGTGACCTGAACCGCCTGCTGCAGAGCCACCGCTTCGACGCGCTGGTGCTGATGGACGCGGATCTCGAGATCGGCCTGGATGATCTGAACGAGTCGCTGCATCGCAGCGGCCGGCAGACCCCGGTGGTGGTGCTCACCACCCGCGGGGATCCCCAGCGCCTGCAGGACCTCGACAACGGCGCCTTTGCCGTGGTGGACAGCCAGTACCACGAGCTGGCTGCGGCGATGATCCTGAAGGCGGTTGAACACCTCGGCAAGAATCGGGAACTCAACCACCTCAGAACGCTGCTCCGGGAGGCGGACCGGCGCTATTTGCTGATGCTGGACACCTCGCGCAACCCGATCGCCTGCTTTTATCAGGGGGTCGCCACCTACGCCAATGACACTTGGCGGGACTGCTTCGAACTCGACCTGACCGAGAGCCTCGATCATGTGATCCTGCAGGAACTCGTGATTCCCGAGCAGCAGGAAGACCTGCTCCGCCTGCTGAGCATGCGGCAAAGCCAACCGGAAAATACGGAGACCTGCGAGACCCTGACCCTGCGTACCCATCGGGGCCGTACCTTCGACGCCGATCTGCTGCTGGCCGGGGCGATCATCGACGGCAACCCCTGCACCGTGGTGCACCTGTCCCTGGAGGACAACGGGCTTTTGCTGGATGCCCCGAGCCGATCCACCGCACGGCTCGGGGGGGATCATGCCGCCCCGCCGACGGCCCCGCATCAATCAGCCTCGGCCCAAGCGCGCTCGGCTCAATCGACCCCTTATCAATCCGGCCCGGCCCCGGCCAGCACGGCCCCGGCCCCACCGCCACCGGCGGCACCCGCTCCGGCCAGCCCGCCCCCATCGGCGGCACCAACCCCACCGCCTGAGCCCGCGCCGCGGGCCCGACCGCACTTCCTGAACGCGCACGACTTCCTGGAGGCGGTGAAGGATCGGCTGCTGGAATCGGCACGGTCCGAGCGCCCCTTCGGCCTGCTGGTATTGGCTTTGGATGCCGCCGACCCCAGCGATGTGCGCCTGGCCGATCGCGTACACGACGAAATCGGCCTCCTGCTCCGCGGGCACTTCCCGGCCCCGGCGGCCGTGGCGCTGCTGGAGGACGGGCACTATGGCGTGGTGCTGGCCGATATCGCCCGCGAGACCCTCGAGCAGCAACTCGAGGGTCTGCTGGCCGACACCCACGGACGCAGCATCGACCTCGGTCAAGCCTCGATCAGCGCTTCGCTGTCCTGTGGCGCGATGTTGGCCGACGATTCCGGCCCGATGGCCGAGGACCTGATCAAGCTCGCGCACCAGGCCATGGCCGAAGCCCGCGCCGCCGGTGGCAACCGCTTCGGCTTCCCGGCCCTTCCCGGAGCCCGCCACGGCAATACCGAGGTCGATGCGCTGTGGAAGTCCCGCATCGAGGATGCGATCCGCAACGACCGTCTGCGCCTGCTCTACCAGCCGGTGGTCAGCCTGCACGGTGCGGACATCCCCTGCTACACCGTGTATGTCCGACTCGAAGGCGCCGACGGCGAAGCCTACGAGCCCACCGACTTCCTGCCCGCCGCCGAACGCGAGGGCGTGGCCGCTCCCCTGGATCGCTGGATCATCCAGCACGCCCTGGTGATGCTGGCCAAGGAATGCCAGCGGGATCCGCGCACTCTGTTCTTCGTCAAGCTCAGCCAGGGTTCCCTGGGCGCCGAGCCGGTGGCGGCGTGGCTGCAGCCCGTCCTCGAGCGCCACCAGGTGCCGCCGGCGAACCTGGTCGTGGAATTCAAGGAGGCCAGCATCCTGACCGAACTGGACCATGCGATCCAGACCGCACAAGGCCTGAAAGACCTGGGGGTCGGCCTGTGTATCGCGGACTTCGGCAACGGGCTCGATCCGTTTCAGCTCTTCGAGCACATCGACGCTGCCTACATTCGATTGGATGGCGCCTATGTCGAAACGCTCGCGCAGGACGCCTCCAGCCAGACGGCCGTACAGGACTTCACCCGCACCGCACATGCGAGCCAAAGACAGGTGATCGTGCCCTTCGTGGAGGATGCCAGCACGCTGACGGTACTCTTCGGCATGGAGGTGAATCTGGTGCAGGGGTATTTCGTACACCCGCCGAGCGAACAACCCGACTACAACTTCGCCGAGGGCCTGTAGCGCCACCCGGGGCGCGCCTTCGCCGGGCCAATTCTTCGCCGGACCGAACTTAACTGGGCCGATCCTTCGCCGGGCGATGCTCCGCCGGACCGAACTGAACCGAGCCGATCCTCAACCGGGAGCGATGCCTCGGCGGTGCCGCGCGGCGCACGGTTATTCGCGTCGTCAACGACCCGATCACCCGTGCGACAACGCGCGGGGATGCGGTATCATTACGGGCTTGCAGGCGCCTGGACCGGCACCTGCCCTCCCGTTATGGACCTCGATGGCCGATACCAAAGACTTCCTGCTCGCCCAGATCCTTAGCCTGCTGCCGCATCACGCGATCTCGCGCCTGACCCACCGCCTGGCACGTTGGGAATCACCGCGCATGCAGCCCCTGCTACGCTGGTTCATCCGCCGCTACAAGCTGGACCTGAGCGAGGCCGTGCAGTCCGATCCGGCCGCCTACCCGAGCTTCAATGCCCTGTTCACCCGCGCGCTGCGGCCCGAGGTGCGCCCGCTCGAGGGCGACGAGGACAGCATTCTGAGCCCCGCCGATGCCCTGGTCAGCGCCTTCGGGACCATCGAGGCGGGCCAGGTCTTTCAGGCCAAGGGACACGAGTACAGCGTGATCGATCTGTTGGGCGGATTCGCGGACCTGGCCGAGCCGTTCCAGAACGGACGTTATCTGACGGTCTACCTGTCGCCGCGCGATTACCACCGCATGCACATGCCGGTGTCCGGCCGGCTCACCACGATGCTGCACATTCCCGGCCGGCTGTTCTCGGTGGCCCCGGGCATCGTCGCCCAAACTCCCCGCCTGTACGCCCGCAACGAACGGGTGGTGGCCTGCTTCGACACGGACATCGGGCCGATCGCGATGGCGCTGATCGGCGCGATCAACGTGGGCTCCATCGAAACGGTCTGGGCCGGCGAGATCACCCCACCGGCCGGCGGCCGCATCAGCCGCATCGACTATTCCGACCAGGACATCACCCTCGAACGCGGGGCCGAGATGGGCCGCTTCAACCTCGGCTCCTCGGTGATCCTGCTCCTGCCCGACTGCCCATTGCACTTCGATTCCAAACTCGCACCCCAGGCCTTCGTACGAATCCGCGAAGCCATCGCCCGTTAAAGGGGATGGACGACCAGGTGGCGCTCGGTGCCGCTGCCGCGCCCTTCGGCACACAGTTGGTGCTGCACCACGACCTTGTGCTGCAGTTCTCGCACGGCGGCGGGTTGGGGCGCGAGCGCCTGAGGCTCCCGGGTTTCCAGGACCTCGCGGACGGCCTGTTCGGCCTCCCGCACCGCGGCCGCAAGAACCTCATCGTCGATGTCGTGGCTGACATGAAAGGCGTCTTGCAGCGCGCGCCGGATTTGTGCGGTGGTGTTCTTCTTGATCGCATACACGGGCGCGGGATTGGCGTTCAGTATCCGCTGCAGGCGCTGATCGTCGGTGCGCGAACGCAAGGCAATGATCACATCGGCCTGCTCCGCCCGGCCGATGGTCCGGGCATCGAGTCGTAGGGTACGGATCACCCGCTCGACCAGGTCGCGACTGATCGCGTACGGATAGATCATGACCTGACGCTGCGGCTGCTCGCCGGGCAACGACAGACGCCGCCCTTCGGGTGCCTCCTGCCTCCCGCTGCGATCCGATTCACGCGTGGACTCATACCGGGACTCGCGATCGGAGTCACGCGCGAACTCACGGCCGGACCCGCGACCGGACTCGGGGCCGGACTCGGGGCCAGCCCCGCGCTCGAACCCACCTTCGGATGCGCGGCCGGACTCCCGTCCGGGTTCGGGGGCAAGATCATGGGCGGGCGCATGCGCCGGTGCGGCGGACGCGTGCTCCGCTCCACGGTGTTGCTCGGCACCGTCCCGGCGCTGCCCACCCGGCGCCTGTCCGCGGAGTAATCGATCGACAGCCGAAGCGGTCTGCACATGGACGATGAGCTGACCGCGGTCCAGCAACTCGACCACCGCGTCGAAGGTCGGTGGCGCCTTGCGTTCGGAGACCGTCTTCTGGGTGCCGCGCAGACGCGCTTCCTCGTCGGTGAGGGTGACGACCTGCACACCGCCGATCAGGTCGGACAGGGTCGGATTCAAGACCAGGTTTTCCAGGGTATTGCCATGCGCCGTTCCGATCAGCTGCACGCCGCGCTCGGCGATGGTGCGGGCGGCCAGGGCCTCGGCGGCGGTGCCGATTTCATCGATCACAATGGCCTCCGGCATGTGATTCTCCACCGCCTCGATCATCACCCCGTGCTGCGCCTCCGGGTGCGGGACCTGCATCCGGCGTGCGCTGCCGATGCCGGGATGCGGCACATCGCCGTCGCCGGCGATCTCGTTGGAGGTGTCGATCACCACGACCCGCTTGCCGAAATCGTCCGCCAACACGCGGGCGATCTCCCGCAGGCGGGTGGTCTTGCCGACACCGGGGGGACCCAGCAACAGGAGGCTCTTGCCGTCTTCGATCTGGTCGCGCATCGAATCGATGGTGCCGAACACCGCGCGGCCGACGCGCAGCGTCAGCCCGATGATCACACCCTTGCGGTTGCGGATCGCGGAGATGCGATGCAGCGTTCCGGGAATGCCGGCGCGATTGTCCGCCCCGAATTCACCCACCGACCGGACGACCTGTTCGATGTCCTCACCCGCGACTGCGGTCTCTGCGAGATTGACCGCACGGCCCGGATAGCGGGCCTGCGGCAGGCGCCCGAAATCCATCACGACCTCGAGCAGATCGTCTCTGGCCTTCGCCTCCAGCATCCGCTGCAATGCCGGCGGCAGCGTTTTCAGCAAGAGATGAAGATCGTCCGTCTGGGTTACCGTCATGGTCCGGCTCCCGCCTTCGTCAATCCGAGCAAGGGGGCATCCATTATGCCGCCTTCGCTGAAGGGCCATCAGGGCTGGCCCCGGGCGATGTCCTGCCCATCGGCCATCGGGACGCCGTAGCGGTGCGCGAAGGCGGCAACCTCCGCGCGCAGCACCGGATCCAGGCGGGTCACCACCTCGGCCTGAATCGCCTCCGGAACGCACCCGTAATGAGCCTCGGCCATCGCACCGGCGATGCACGCCAGCGTATCCGCATCGCCGCCGAGCGAGACGGCATTGCGCACGGCATCCTCGAAATCCGTGGCTTGCAGGAAGGCGGCGGCGGCGGCTGGTACCGTGCCCTGGCAGGTGATATCGAACCCACCGCGACCGTGCAGGGTGTTCCAGTCGAGATCGCATGCGTACCCGAAGTGCTCCCTCAATAGAGTCGCAATCCGCGTCTTGCCATGCCCGGTCCGTCCAGCCCACACCGCCGCCGCCACGGCCTGGGCGCCCTTGATGCCTTCCGGATGGTTGTGCGTCACCTCCGCGCTTCGGGCCGCCTCGCGCAACACGGCCTCCAGGTCGTCGAAAGCCCAGCCGATGGCCGCAACCCGCATCGCCGAGCCGTTGCCGAAGCTATTGTAAGCTGGGGCGTTATCCTGGAACAGCCAGCGGTGGAACCAGCCTCCGTACCCGGCCTGCGGGTAGCGCCGCCCCCACGTGCGCAGCGCGTCCGCGTACTCGGCACCGCCCATCACCGCACTGGCCACCGCAACGGTCAGGACCGTGTCATCCGTGAACCTCGAACCGGGCACGAACAGTGGAAAGTCCTTCGACTGAGACGCCGCACCTTCGTGCAGCGACCCGATGATATCTCCGGCAATCGCACCGATCATGAATCCCCTCCTGGGGAAAGTGGGGAAAGGGGTCACCCCCACGCGCGGTGACCCCGACGCGTGGTCCCACCGTGTTCGATTCGCTCTGCAAAATAAATCTGTCCCCAATCAGGAAACGGCCCGAGGGGCTGCCCCGGGCCGTCTGGCAACCTACGGATCAGCCTCCGTGCCAATCCGGACCCCTTGCCTGGCCGGATCTGCTCCGCGTCAGGAGGGATTCTTTCCTAGTGCATGGGTGCCTCGTCCCACGCCTGCACGTCGACTTCCCGAAGGATCTTGTCATCCTTGAACTCGCAGGTCGCCGCCATGAAGACATGCGTACCGTCCTCGTATTCGCAGCTCTCGGTGAACGCAAGCCGCCCATCACTGATCACCTCGTCCTCAAGGCGATGTGTCATCGGGCGTTCGTAGATGTCACGCAGGTACTCCGCGATCGCCTCTTTGCCCTGCATCTCCAGGGGCTGGCTCGGCGGATGGTCCTTGTCGATCACCCGCAGTTCGGCATCCTCCGCATACAGGCTCAGGAGCCGCTCGATATCCTTCTGCTCGATGGCGCTGTGGAGGGTTTCAAGAAGCATGCTTGCAGTTGACATGGTCATCCTCCTCTTCACTACCGATCTCCCGCCGCAGATCCTCGCTGCGCGGCTCGGAATCATCCAGGGTGGCATTCCATCCGTTGGGTGGCTCCGCCGCCCGCTGCTTACAAAGACACTGGGTGGCGGAGATGGGCGGGCGGAAAACCTGTCGCTGAAGTTTGCCCTGCCATGCTCCTGTCCGAACCGCATGTAAAAAGGATAGCCCACAGCAATGCGCTTTCAAGAGCGCGGCTGGGCCCAAAGCGCGAAGACCGTCTCGCTTTCGCCGAAATTCGAGCTCCCGGAGTACAGCCCCTGAAACCCAGCCCTCAGAATACACACCTCGTAACCCAGGCCCCGGAATACGGCTGCCGGAACATCGGCGTCGGAACAGGGGGGCTAGAATACGACCATGGAAACAATCAGTGAACTAAGCACCCTCTCCGCACTGATGGCGGGCATCACCTTGAGTGCGGCGGCGGGGTTGCGCGTATTCCTGCCGATATTGGCGCTCGGGCTCGCCGCCCGTTTCGGGCTGCTCGAAGTGGGCGAGGGCTTCGTCTGGCTGACCGCCGATCCGGCGCTGATGGTGGTCGGCATCGCGGCCTTGCTGGAGGTCGGCGGGTATTTCATCCCGCTGGTCGACAACCTGCTCGATACCCTCGCCACCCCGGCGGCCCTCGGTGGCGGCACGGTGATCGTTGCCGCCTTGCTGCCGGAGATGCAGGGGTGGCTGCAGTGGGGCACCGCGGCCGTGCTCGGCGGCGGCTCGGCGGGCATCGTGCAGGCGACGACCGTGCTGTTACGCGGGCTCTCGACGACCTCGAGCGGCGGCTTGGCCAATCCCTTGCTCGCGACCTCGGAAACCGGCGGCAGCCTGATCGCGATCCTGCTGGCCCTGGTGATCCCCGTGGTCGTGGGCGTTCTGGTGTTCTTGGTCCTGGCCTGGTTGCTCGTGCGCCTGATCCGGCTGTGGCGCAACCGAGGCCACACAACGACGTAGCGCGCCCCGGGGCCCCCGCCACCTCAGCCCTGCAGGCGTCCGAAGCGACCGCTGCTGAAGTCGCTCATCGCCTGGCGGATCTCGTCTCGGGTGTTCATCACGAACGGGCCCTGGCCGACGATGGGTTCCTCGATCGGCTCGCCGCTGAGCAGCAACACGACGGCCTCGTTTTCAGCCTGGATCGACACGGCATCGCCGGCGGGATCCAGCAGCGCCCATTCGGCGGCCCCGAGCGCGGTCGCGCCGTCGACCTGCACGCGGCCCCGCAGGACCAACAGGATCGCGCTCCAGCCTTCCGGCAGCGGAAGCCGCGTGTCTTTGCCCGCCGCCAGATGCAGGTCCCAGACCTGCATCGGCGTGTGGGTGCGCGCCGGGCCGGAGTGGCCGTCGAATTCGCCCGCAATCACCCGCAGCGTACCGGCCGCATCCGGTAACCGGACCGCCGGGATGTCCTGGTCCGCCAGGGTCTGGTACCCCGGCGCGGTCATCTTGGCTGCGGCCGGCAGGTTCACCCAGAGCTGCACCATCTCCAGGGTACCGCCCCGGCGGGTGAAGGCCTCGGAATGAAATTCCTGGTGAAGAATGCCCGAGGCGGCAGTCATCCACTGCACATCGCCCGGGCCGATCCGCCCGCCGGCACCGGTCGAATCAAGATGCTCCACCTCGCCCTGATAGACGATGGTCACGGTTTCGAAGCCCCGATGCGGATGTTCGCCGACGCCGCGGGGGACCTCTGCCGGGGCAAAGTCCGCCGGGCCGGCGTAGTCCAGCAACAGGAAGGGGCTGATGGCGGCCCCATGGCTCGCGTACGAGAACATCGAGCGCACCGGAAAGCCGTCGCCGACCCAGTGGCGGGGCGGCGCATCAAACACACCCAGTAGCTTTTTCATCGCAATCTCCTGTGACGTTGGGGCCGGTTCGCGCCGGGCCATTGCAGCCCATTGTGGGAGAGGAACGATGGTTCCGGTAGTGCGCGTGTTCTAGACTGATCGTTCCACAAATGGAACGATATCGCGATGCAGGACCTGAACGATCTTTATTTCTACGTTAACGTGGTCGATCACGGCGGCTTCGCACCGGCCGGGCGCGCCCTCGGCGAGCCGAAATCCAAGCTCAGCCGGCGCATCGCGGGCCTGGAGGAACGTCTGGGGGTGCGCCTGTTGCAACGCTCGACGCGACGAATCGCGGTCACCCCGATCGGGCAGGTCTATTACACCCACTGCAAGGCCATGCTGGTCGAGGCCGATGCGGCCCAGGAGGCGATCGACTTTCAGCGCTCGGAGCCCTGCGGCGTGGTGCGCATGACCTGTCCCGTGGCCCTGCTCGACGTGCAGGTCGCCGACATGCTGGCCGATTTCATGGGACAGCATCCCCGCGTGACGATCCATCTGCAGGCGACGAACCGGCGCGTCGATCCGATCGGGGAAGGCGTCGATCTGGCGCTGCGGGTGCGCCCGCCGCCCCTGGAGTCCAGCGAGCTGGTCCTGCGCACGCTGGCCGACCGGGGCCAATGCCTGGTGGCCAGCCCATCGCTGCTGGCGGCGTTGGGCACGCCCGGAACCCCGGCCGATCTCCAGCGCCTGCCGAGCCTGGACCTGGGCCTGCCGCAACATGCGCACAGCTGGCATCTGCTGGGTCCCGATGACGCCGAGGTCCGGGTCGAGCACCATCCCCGCTTGATCACGCGCAGCATGAGTACGCTGCGCGTGGCGGCGATCGCCGGCGTCGGTGTCGTGCAACTGCCGGCGATGATGGTGACCGCCGATCTCGCGCATGGAACCCTGGTGCGGGTATTGCCCGACTGGGCGCCACCGCGAGAAATCGTCCACGCGGTGTTTCCCTCCCGGCGCGGCCTGCTGCCGGCGGTGCGCGCCCTGATCGACTTCCTGGCCCAGCGCTTTCAAAAAAACGTCAGGTAGCAGAGCGCCTCAGTCGCCTGGTGGGCCCGCGAACAAAAATGGACAAAAATGGGGACCAAAAATGGGGACGGATTTAATAATTCCCAATGATTATGGCTCAATGCCGAACCAACAGACCCGAACAAATAGATTTGTCCCCGTGCGACACGAAGTCGCACGCTCATTTATCAAGGAGTTAGATCTGATGTTCAGCCATCAGTCCCCTATCGGGCCGTGCGTCGGGGGTAATCCCGGGGTGCGAAGCGCCCGAGACAACGTAGCCTCCGTCCTCGGACGGGCCACCACGCCGCGAGGCTCGGTGGCGACTGCCAGCTCCAAGGCGGTCGGGAGCCAGGGGTGTGGGGCAAGGCCAACCCTGGTGAACCGTCGTTGAACCGCCGTTAATTTAAGCATGCCAAAGGAGCTGACAGGCATGGACCAAAAGGTAAGCAGTTCGGTCCGAGCGCTGGAGACTCGCTTCGCGCTGACAGTGCGCTGCCGGTGGAAAGACGGGGCCTAACCCCCATAGGAGTGGTGAGCGTGCGGAACGTGGGAAGCCCCATATGAAGTGCCGATCGCGTAGCCGCGGGCGCCGTGCTGCAGGCAGGGTGCCGCACACATCGCTGAGCAAAAAGTCCAATCCCATCATCGTGTTGCCATGCAGCAGCACGACCGGTTGACCTTGCCCGCGCTCCACATAGTGCAGGCGCACGCCGTCCACATCGACGAACTGGCCCATCGGCGGGTGGCCGCGTTCGGCGTTCCGGCTTCGGTTTTGCACGATCATGGCGGCGGACAGTGTGGCGAACGTCAGACCGAGGACAACGCGGGTGGCCCGACTGCGGTGCACGGGCGATGCATATTGGTGATCCGTGACTTGGTGGTGGTGCATGACTCGGTGGTCCATGACGACTCTCCTGTCAGACTGATCGCTGCAAAGCCCCGAAAGTTGTATCCGGCCTTTGGATACGCAGCGTGCAGGCAAGTTCAAGGCAGCCTGCAGCGGTCATCCGACGCTGCTGGGTGAGGATTGGTACCTAGGCGCTTCTCGGCCTGTCCTGGATCGGGTGGTTTGCTTTAGCTTTGATAATAGAAACTGGAGCTTCGCGACCGAAAGGCTATGGGAGTTGCCGGCAAGGGGCACGACCATGCGTTGGATGACAACGTGGGCGGAACTGCAAGCAATCTCATAACCGCAACTCTGGAGGAACCCACATGCAAACGCGCGGCAACACGATCAGCATCGCGGCCCTGACCGCGGGCGGACTTCTCCTGGCGCAAACACTCACCAGGCCTCGCCGGACCTCAAAGATTTTCAACCGGAGCACGAGAACCCCGGACACGCTTCAGCGGGAGCTGGATCCCAACCCGTCCGTGGGTCTGGGACTGGCCGCCGCGGCCGCGGTGGCGGCCGGCGGCCTGCTGCTGTCCCAGAACCTGCGGCGCGGCTCCGGCTCCGGTTCCGACGCGGAATCGACCGTCGTGGACTGGATCGAAGTCGATGTCCCGATCAGCACCGCCTACAACCAGTGGACGCAGTTCGAGGAGTTCCCGAAATTCATGGCCAGCGTCGAGTGGGTCAAGCAGATCGACGACACGCACTTGCGCTGGCGCGCCGTCGTGGGCGGCAAAATGAAGGAGTGGGAGGCCGAGATCACCGAGCAGATTCCGGACCAGCGCATCGCCTGGCGCAGCACCGGCGGCGTGCAAAACAGCGGCGTCGTTACGTTCCACAAGATCTCGGATTCGCGCACCCGTGTGCTGCTGCAAATGGACTACCTGCCCGAGAGCTTCGCCGAGAAATTGGGCGATGCAGTCGGCGGTGTGAAGCTCACAACCAAAGGTAACCTGAATAAATTCAAGCACCTGGTTGAGGGACGCGGCAGCGAGACGGGCGCCTGGCGCGAAACGATCTCCCGGCACTGAACCCGGAAAAGCGCTGGCTGCGACATCGAGGCCTCTCCGGGCTCTCCGGGGCAGTGGCCAAACGAGGAACGGGGTCATGTCTCACATGCCAACATTACGGGTAGATCATGCTGGAATGTGAGACCCCAACCGCATCATTGCAGTCGACGCAGGCTGTTCAGGCTCCGGGTCTGCAGCCTCAGGGTCCCGGCACGGTTCTCCCAGTTGGCGACGGTTTGTGCGGACACGCCGAGTTCGGCTGCAAAGGCGGCTCGGGAGAGACCGAGGCGCTCGCGTAGCGCGCGAATACCGGCAGAAGTGATTGCCGTTCCGGCCTCCCGAGCGGCATCGGCATCGGCATCGGCATCGCCATCGGCATCGGCATCCGAGACGGTCCGGGCATTCGTTGTCACTTGCACGGAGGCCGGCGGATCCGGCGGGAGATCTTCATCGTCGATGTCGATGCCGAAGACATCGCTCAGCGCGGACGTGGGCAGAACCTGGCGCGAGGACCGTGCGCCCGTACCGGAGAGCGCAGCCATGTCGCTTTGGATCAGTTCGGCCTGATCCACACCGCGCAGGGTGAACAGCAGCTCGGGGGCGAAATCCAGCCGGGCGCCGACGCCATAGAGCACCGCCGCGAGGTGTTTGCACAACTGTGCCCAGTCGGGGCAGTCGCAGCCCAGGTGGATCTCGTCGGGACGCGGGAACAGGCCCGTGTCGCGGTCGGTCACGACGGCCATGATCTCGCGCGAGATCGTGCCCTGCAGCAACTCGATCAGGGAACCGATCCGGCCCTGGCAGCGCTGTTTCAGAGCTTCCCAGTGCCCGGCGGGAAGCGGGTCGATACGGATGCTCTGCCGGTACAGCGTTGAGCCCATCACGAGCGCCTGGATCTCCCCCTTCGCAATGCTCAGATGCAGCACCGAGCCGTTGCGCAGGTAGGTACGTCCGCGCGGCAAGCGGTTCGCCAGATCGCTGTAGGATTCGAGGTGTTCGCACCAGGCCTGGCCCCAGAAGCTGGCGGCGATCCGCCCGCGGGGGGTGGCGGCCGCCACCGGTTCGACGAGCTCCCCGCGCTTTTTCATGGCCGCAACGTGCCGGAGCCCTTTGGCCTTGCGGCGGGCGACGGGGACATACGGTTTGTAATCCCAGCTCATGGCGTCGTTCCTGCCTGGTTCAGGTCGAGGCGGATGAAGTCGAGCAGCTCGCGGTCGTTCATCTCGGTGAGGGCCTTTTCCGCGCCGTCACGAAGGATCGCGTCGGCCGTGTCCTGCTTGGCTTCGATCAGCGCATCGATCTTCTCCTCCAGCGTGCCCGAAGTGATGAACTTGTGCACCAGAACATTGCGTTGCTGGCCGATGCGAAACGCGCGGTCGGTGGCCTGGTTCTCGATCGCGGGGTTCCACCAGCGGTCGAAGTGGATCACATGGGACGCCGCGGTCAGGTTCAGCCCGGTACCACCGGCCTTCAGGGACAGCACGAAAAACGGAGGGCCGTCCTCGCGCTGGAAACGATCGACCATCCGCGAGCGTTCCTTCACCGGGGTACCGCCGTGCAACACCAGCCCGTTGCGCCCGAAGACGCCGGCCAGGCTGCGCTCCAGCGGCTCGGTGATTTCCCGGAACTGGGTGAACACCAGAGCCTTCTCGCCCCGCGAGGCAATCTCCTCGCACAGCCCTGCGAGGCGCTGAAACTTGGCGCTGTCGCTGTCCTCGTAATCGCCCGCCCGGGTCAACTGATCCGGATGGTTGCAGATCTGCTTGAAGCGCATCAGGTAGGCCAGCACCAGGCCTCGACGCTTGAGTCCTTCGCTGTCTTCGAGCTCCTTCTCCAGTCGGCCGGCGATCTGCTTGTAGAGCCTGGCCTGGAGCGCCGTCAGCCCGCAATAGACCTTCATCTCGGTCTTGTCGGGAAGATCGGCGATGATGCTTCGATCGGTCTTGAGGCGGCGCAGAATATACGGCGCGACCAGGCGGCGCAGCGGACCGAAATGCGCGTTGTGCTCCTTGCGCAGCGTCTTCGTGAACTCCCGGAACTGGGAAGCGGTGCCGAGCAAGCCGGGGTTGATGAAGTCGAACAGCGACCAGAGATCGCCCAGCTGGTTTTCCACCGGGGTGCCAGTGAGGACCATGCGCGCCTCGGCATCGAGCTTGCGCACCGCACGGCTCTGACGGGTGGCGTGGTTCTTGATCGCCTGCGCCTCGTCGAGGATGACCCAACTCCACCGGTTTCGGGCGGGCCAGTCGAGCCGGGTGATCATTCCGTAGGTCGTGATCACCAGGTCGGCGCCGGCCAGGGTCCCCGGCGTCGGTGCTGCGAGATCCACTTCGCCCGCCTCGGAGCGGTGGGCGATGAACAGACGCAGCGTCGGCGCGAAACGCGCGGCCTCCTGTTTCCAGTTACCGATCAGCGAGGCGGGAACGACCAGGAGCGCGGGCGGGCTCTGTGGCAGTTCGGCCTGTTTGCGCAACAACGCGGCCAGCACCTGTACGGTCTTGCCCAGGCCCATGTCGTCGGCCAGGCACGCCCCCAGACCGGTGCGGGCACAGAACCAGAGCCATTCCATCCCCTTGGCCTGATACGGGCGCAGTGTGGCGCGCAGCGCCGAGGGCGGGCCGGATGCCGCCGGGTCCGACAGTTGCCGCAGGGTGTCCGCGAGCCACGCGCCCGGCTGGGCGAAGGCCCATTCACGCTGCTCTTCGAGTTCCCCCCGGTTCTTCAGATCCCCGGGCGCGCCGGCAAGCAGGCGCATGCCTTCGATGAACGACAATGCGCCCTCGTCCTCGACCGCCTGCCAATGCGCCAGCGCCTGCTGCAGCCGCTCGCGGTCCACCTCGATCCACTGGCCCCGAAAGAGCACCAGTCCGTCGTCGCCCTGGAGCAGCGCTTGAACCTCCTGCGCACTCAGCGTCTCGCCATCGACCACCACATCGAGCCGGAAGTCGAGCAGAGCATCGAGGCCCATGGTACCGGCCCGTCTGTCGCCGATGGTCGCCGTCACCTTCGGCCTGCGGCCGCGCTTCTGCCACCAGTTGGGCAGGCGCACCAGAAGCCCCGCGTCGACGTAGGCGGGAACGCTCTGCAGGAAGGCATGGGCCTCCTGCGGCGTCCACGCGATCGGGTGGTAGATATCGCCACTCTCGACGCGGTCCGCCATGAAGGGACACGCCTGCGCGGCGCGGTGCAGGGGCTGGAGCAGCTTCAGCAGACCGGCCTTGTTGCCCGCCCCGGCATATTCCTGCAGGGCCTTGCCCAGGGGCAGTTGGCGCAGGCGTCCGGAGACGCCGAGGCCCGAGGCATAGGAGGCCATGAAGGCGAAGGGCCGGGCGTCATCGCCCTTGTTCTCGGCCAGATGCACCGTCACCTTGCCGACGCGCGACCACAACGGCGCGTGTGCCTCCAGAAAGCCGGCCACGCCGCCCAGGTCGTGAACACGCGCCTGGGTCCAGGTCTGCAATCGGCTCCAGATCCCTTCCAGCACCGCCGCCGAGAGGTACTCCGCTCCGCGCATCGGCGGGGCATTCAGGATCCACTCGGTCAGTCGGGCGGATTCGGGCGCGGGCACGGAGGGGACATCGTCGGCACCCTCCGGCAGATGGCACACCGCCCGCAGGAATTCCTCGGCGATGCTTCGCCAGAAGAGCAGCGTCGCGTCCGCAGCCCCGTTTGCCGCCTTCCGGCCAGCGAGATGCACCAGACCCGCCGCCTCACTCTCGGCGAAGACCGCGCCCAGGGGGCTCTCCGGATCGTGGCACACCACCCGACCGTTGGGGGTCAATCCGAGCAGGCCGGTATCTTTCACGTCCATCACGCGTTTCCTGTCAACTAATGAACAACCCTAACCCGGCAAAGCGCCGGCTACGACATCGTGGCCCCTCCGGGGCGGTGGCCGAACGCCCTCTCCCTTGATGGTTGATCTAGTAGCAATCATCCTCGCAACCTGGATACTGCTCCGGCTTCTCACCAACCTCCTTAACAAGCCTTGGATACTCAATTCCTTCAACTGGTTCAAAAGGTTTGTTTCTATTTACTTTTACTCGAAACAACCAGCTATCTCCATAGTCAAACATGTAGTAGAGCCTCCTATCTTTTTGTAGAGGAAACACATCGGATAACACCGTGAAGAATATTTCTTCATTTTCGTCGTCAAAGCGATGCTTATCTCTGCTCATTGCAGTTCTTGAAATGTAAAACTCATACATATGGTCGTTTTCAAAGCCTACTGCACCCTGAATGGCATAATGCAGGTCCTCAAGAGTCGACGAAGAGTCCATCTCCAATACTACCGTCCAGTCTTCTGTTGCATAAAGGCCAAACACAAGATCGACCTGAACATTCAATATCATAAGTGCACACCGTTTGTCGTTACGACTGACTGGGTGGTCACGGGTATTTACTCACCCGCGGTTACCCGGCCTCATGAAACCTTATTGTACACAAGATCGCATCGAGTCCCGATCGACGAGTGCGGATTCGGCAAGCCGGATGGAAACCTTCGGCATGCGGCTACTTCAGGCCGAGCCGTGCCTTGGCCTTCGCGAAGGACAAACCTCGACCCGTCTAGAGGTCGGCAAGACCGGCGACGACGGCCCGCGTGAACGCCCGCTCCTCCTCGGCCGCCTGGTAGTCGATCACGGCCACACCGCACCCACGACTGGTGAGCAGCACCGGACGGCGAACGTTGATCGCATGCGTGACGACGCGTCCGGGCTTCACCTTCAGATCGGTCAGTGAAATGACATCCTCAGAAAACCTGGTGCTCACACTCGCATCCTCAGCCCCTGTTAAAAGGCCCGAAAATAGCACCGGTTAACGGAGCTCTCCAGAAGGGAGAACTTGGGCTTAGCGCCAGCCGATCGTTCCGGGCCACGGCGGTGGCGCGCGCTCACCGCCAGCCGCAGTTTGAAATCGTGCGGCCAGGCTTTGGCCATCGACGGATTCGGCCCCAGGCTCAATACCACTTGCGTCGCGCCATCCGGCAGGCTGCCGACCGCCTCGACCTCCCAGATCTCGTAGCGCGCGAAACCATGGGCCCTTTTCGCCGCATCGGTCGGATCGGCGCCCATCGTTGCAGGATCGTAGGGGCCGAACCAGGGCCAGCACACGGGAACGCCGCCACGCACGGGCTTGCTGGCGTTGTAAACCGCCGTTTCGCTGACCCAGAGCACGTCCCTGCCCCCGTTGGGAACATGCTCAGGAGCGTGCCGCCGAACGTGGTGAGCGAGGCCGTGCCGAAGTCGTTGCCGATGTCGATCAGGACCAGCCTGGCGCGCAGTAAGAACTTCACATCCGGGTGGGCAAAGCGGGCCTGAAGGGCTTCCAGCATCGTCTGTCCTTGAGTGGTTGGCGGTGGCGCGCACTTTACCGGTTGCACCTCGGCGGACATATCTTTGCCGGCTTCGACCAGCGCCGGTGAATCCCGGATCAAGTCCGGGATGACGGGGTGGACAAGTCCGAAATGACGCAGAGGAGTGGGCCGCGCGTTGGGCGGGCCGGGGAAATCAATACGACCTCTTTATCCTTGTGCGTCAATTGCCTTACTATGTTCCTCTGAGCAAGGATTCCAGGAGTAGACGATGTCGCCGATCACAAGTTGAGCCCTCACACTGGGGATCGGAATTCACACCCGCCTTTTCCAATACTTTGGAGCACGATGCAAATGCATGACTGCGATAATCAGAATTCCGTCATTTTCATCAGAATACAAAACACCATACGGAAACTTGATTAGAACGAAAGCTCCGCAGAGCGTGATTCGGTCATTGCGAGCGCAGCGCGGCTCTACCGTGCGAAGCGCGTGGAACAGCCGCAGGCTGGCCCGAAGGGCGAGCGTAGCGAGTCATCCAAGCGGCGTCAGAAGCATTTGCGCCGTATGGATTGCCACGTCCCTGCGGTCCTCGCAATGACGGCCACGTCCCGCCGCGCTACGCTCGCGGTTAAAGGCTGCGCTCCTCGCGATGACGATTATTCGGCTCTGCGGAGCTGTAGTGCTAATCAGGTACGGAAATCGGCGCACTAATGCACGCCGGACTTCCCCAGCGAGAACAAGCCAAGCTCGAGGATAAGCGATGGCGCGTTGAACTGCCGAGTACACTTCAACTGCAAAATCTTGCCCGAGCCCAGGCTCCACATCCTCGTAGTATTGAATGGCTTCAGAAAGCTCCGTCTCCGCGTCCGGATGAAAGCGAAAACTCATTCCTCAAACCTTTTCCATATATTTTCAAAAACTTGCTCGCCAGGGACGGCTACAACGGCACCTGATCGAACCTCGTCCAAACGCCTTCGGGGCCACCGCCGCCGGAAGGCGCACGCCAAGGTTGCTACCCCAGTGCTTGATGTCGAGAACGATGTCGGTCATGGCTGGCTCGGTAGCAGCATTTAAACGAAGTATCAGCGTCATGGATCCGGCCGGCAAGGGCGCCTAGCACGTAGGCGCGTAGGGGGGGGAAACGCAGCGCACCCACCGCCCTTGGTCCGACACTTGACCTTGAGGTCTGGTGGACCCGGTGGGCCCGCCGCGCTTGGCCCACCCTAAGGGGTGATGTACCAGGAACGCGTTCCTGGCGCCCGGACTGCAGGCGGTGCGCCTTTTTGCCGAAGGGGGTCGGGCCTCGTATGCTTCGGGTCGGCCCATTTCTGGGCGGAGGTAAGTTCGAGATGCCGCTCGATGCGCCGCGCAAAAGGAGTTCTGAAATCAACGTTCCAGCTTGCGAAATATCTTTCCCAACGGCAATGCCAGCCATAGACGAATATAAATCTGACCCCGTTTCAGACCCGACCCCGTTTCGGACCCCATTTCGGGGGTTTCGTGATGCCTGAGTACTGGGAAGGCGCTTGCGCCGATCTGGCTTCGGCCGACCCGGTGATGGCGGCTCTGATCACACGCTACCCCGACGCGGTGCTGACCACCCGTGGCGATCCGTTCCAGACGTTGGCGCGCGCGATCATCGGGCAGCAGATCTCGGTGAAGGCGGCGGACAGCGTCTGGGCCCGCTTCGCCGGCTTTGTGCAGACGGTCCGCCCGGAGCAGGTCGCGACACTCGAACTCGCCGCGCTGGCCGCGTGTGGGCTGTCGCGGCGCAAGGCCGAGTACCTGCGCGACCTCGCCGGGCATTTCGTCGATGGCCGCATTCAGCCCTCGCGCTGGGAGATGCTGGGTGACGAGGCCGTGATCGCCGAGCTCGTCGCCGTGCGCGGCATCGGCCGCTGGACCGCCGAGATGTTCCTGATCTTCCACCTGCTGCGGCCCGACGTCTGGCCGGTCGACGACATTGGCCTGCAAAAGGCGGTCGCCCTGCACTACCTCGACGACTCCAGACCTACGCCCGGGGTCCTGCGCCGACACGGGGAACGCCATGCACCCTGGCGCACGGTCGCCACGTGGTACCTCTGGCGCAGCCTGGATCCCACGGTAGTGCAGTACTGAACCAAAACCGGGGTCAAAAACCGGGGTCAGAGAGGAATTTCCACTAATCCCCCAGTCGATGGATGTAATACACCCGCCCTCTTCTCCCACACGCGCACACGCGGCCGGCCGGG
>PWGH01000222.1 GCA_003555285.1 Thioalkalivibrio sp. | reverse complement strand
GATGTCACCCCGTGCTGCCTCGATACCTCGATTTCGGCCGGAAGCACCGAGGTTGGCATCCATCCGTAGCAGCTTCGCGAAGGGATAATCACTGACGATTTCGGTCAACGGTTGTTCGGAATGGTTATCGACGATGATGACCTCGAAGGCCTCGCGCTTGATCTTGGCCAAGCGTTCCAGCTGATCTCGAACCAATCGCGGCCGATTGAAGGTAAGTATGACCAGCGATATCGGCCTCATATCGACCATGGCGCATTCCTTTTGTACCTGAACACGTGTCAGATTCCTCGATGTTCGATCAGTTGATGCGCGATGTTCGCGGTCGGTGGATCAGGGTGCGCCCGTGTCCGTCACCTGAAATCTTGCCGTGATGGCGGAACTCCCGGGTGCGATCGAAGCCGCTGCCTGAGAAGACGCTGTTTGTTCCGGGCCAGCCGCGCGCTTCGTGGCGTTGGCTGTTGGAGTGTCAGCGCGTGGACGAGTCCACACCAGCATCTCAAACCATACGCTCCAGGCTCTGTTGTTCAAGGGGCCATTGTACGACCCCGGGATACCGCCTGAGTCGTCCGTTCGAGCGGGCCCTGACGCACCGCCGGGTATGTCCACCCTCTTTCTGCGGACCCTGGCGTGAGCAGGGTGCCGGCCACCCAGCCCCAGGGCTGGGTGGCCGGCAGCAGCAGGCTGAGGCCCCCGACATAGCCACCGAACACATAGGTGGTGACCGCGAGCAGGGGCCAGAAACCACCGCGATCGCGCAGCAGGGGTTGTCGTTTCATCTGAGGTGCTCCTTCGCACGTGATCAAGCGGGTGGTACCGGGCTACCCGCGGCATCGAGGTGATCGATCGTCTCCCGCGGGCGAACGGGGCGCGCCTCGATCGATGCGTGGCGCCATTGCGAGAGATGCCGGCGTTCCGCGTCGGCCATCCAGCGATTGATTTCCCACAGGTCGGCCACCGGTGCTCGTGTGAAGGGGAGTTGGTGCAGGTAGCCGTCCGGACCGAACTCCGGGGTCATGGTCGTGCGGGTGGCGCCGGCTCTCTGTTGGGCATCCCAGAAACATTCCCAACAACGCTGATGACGGGACAGCGCCTGGGCGTATTCCGGTGCCGCCGGGTGCGGGACCTGCGGCCCCTGGTCGTACCCGACCCGGGCGTGAATGTGCCGGACATGAGGGGCGATCCTGCGAATGGTCGGCATCTCGGTAACCATCAACCGCTCCGCCACCACGCACCAGTGGCTGAGGTCGGCCGTCAACCGGATCTCGGGCAGTTCGCCCACGATCTGCTCACACCGCCAGGGGTTGAACAGGCAGCGACTGCGGTGGGTCTCGAAGCAGAGGTCGAGCCCCAGGGTCTCGGCGGCGTTCATGCCGGCCTCGGGAAAACGCAGCATCTCGCCGTGGGTCCAGGCGTCGAGGCCACCGATGCAGTTCACGCGCACCGGATTGAAGGGCGCGCAGGCCTGGAGGCTCGCCCTCACCACCTTCAACACGTGACTCTTCGGCCGGGATTCGAAGGCGGGCGGTTGATTTCGGTTCAGTGCACAAAGACGGCGCGCTACGCGGCCTGCTCGCGGGCTTGGGCGCCCTCCGCACGCATCATCTTCAGGATTCGTGACTCCGTTTCCCCGTACTCCGGAATGGCCTTGAGCGCGGCCTTGTCCAGTCGGCGCTCGTCCGCGCCGAAGGTCGGCTCGATGACCTCGCGCAGGCGCCCCGGTCCGCGACTGAAGAACGCGATGCGGTCCCCCATGAAGGCGGCCTCCTCGATGTCGTGGGTCACCATTAATACGGTCATGCGCTCCTTGTGCACGATGCCGAGCACCAATTCCTGCATCTGCCAGCGAGTCTCGGGATCGAGGGCGCCGAAGGGCTCATCCATCAGCAGCATGTCGGGCTGATTGGCGAGCGCGCGGGCGATGGCCACGCGCAGGCGCATGCCTCCGGAGAGTTGCTCGGGATAGGCCTTGCGAAAAGGGGTGAGACCGATCCGGTCGAGGAAGTAGTCGACCACCCCGCCGCGACGTCCCGCTGCCGAACTGTTGATGCGCAGTCCGTAGCCGACGTTGTCCTCGACCGTCAGCCACGGGAAGGAGGTGTAGGTCTGGAACACCATGCCCCGGTCGCGGCCCGGACCGGTGACCTCGCGGCCGGACACCGTGATCCGTCCCGCGCTGATCGTCTCCAGCCCCGCGACCATCCGCAAGAGGGTGGACTTGCCGCACCCCGACGGACCGAGCAGGATCCCCACCGCACCGCGTTGGGGTCCGAAGGAGACGGATTCCAGCGCGGCCTGTGGGGGCTCGCCGCGGCGGGCGCCCGGATAGCGCTTGCTCACGGAGTCGATGCTCCGAGAATGCCGATCATCACGATGCCCACTATCACCTCATCGACACGGACGAAGCGTCGGACGCGCATGATCATCGCGCCGATGCCGTCGGTGGTCGCCACGATCTCGGCGAGGATCAGGTACGTCCAGCTCACCGCGAGCATCTACCGCGCGATGCCCACGAGTCCGGGAAGGGAGGCGCGAAACACCACGCCACCGAGCACCTTTCGGGTGAAGGCATCCAGGGCCAAGGCCGTCTCGACCTACGCCGTTACACCGCGCATGCGAGCCGCGACGCGCGCCGACAGGGACGGCACCAGGCAAGGTTCGCCTACGGGTTGGCCCGGCGCATGCGGGCCTCGACCCGTGCCGCGGTCAGCAGCTGGTGGTCGACCACCTCGGGATACAAAGCATGGAAGCGCTCGACCTCGAACACATGCTCCCGGGCAGCCTGCTCCAGACGATGGCGCAGGGGATGGGGTAGGCCCTGAATCATCAACAGCCGCGGCGCGAGCCGGCGCAGATAGCGATCGCACAGCAGCTGTTCCTTTTCGTTGGGCCAGTCTTCCCGAATCAGGCAGGGTGGGAAACCGCCCTCGAGCGGATCCGCGCGCTCGAACCAGCCAGCCCGAGGTTTTGCTCCTGCGCGCTCCGCGACCATTCGCTCCAGGCGGTAGTTGACCGGAGGCACGTAGAAGCGTTGCGGGGGTTCCGGGGGGTTCACCTGCATCTCCGAGGCCGGCATCGGATGCCACTCCGGGCGCGGTGGTGTCAGTGCCAGATCCTCCTCGTCCACACCGGTGTACAAGAGTGCAAGCGGCGTTCCGTCGTCGGCGTCCAGAAGCCAGTATTCGTACCGGTCCACCGCGTCAAAGGGCAGGCGCGCCGCGGATAACTCTTCGAAGAGGCGGTTGCTGGCGGCGCGAACGGGTTCGTCAGCCAGCGCATGGGGCACGGGATGGTGTTCCAGACGGCCCTGGCTGATGGTTCCGACCGCCGCGTGGTTGTACCCGATGACGCGTGTGTAGGTGGATCCCGGATCGACTTTGGGCCTTCCGGTTTGCTCTTGCCCCAGTGCCGGCAGCCGGTACTGGATCGACCAGTAATCACCGTCCATGCTCAGGGCCCGCGCGCGATCCAATTCGGCGATCTGCACCATGCCCACGAACGGCAGCAACAGCCTTCTCGAGTACATTCTGATCACGTTACCCTCCCGCTGAGCTGTGTTGCACGGAGAAGATCTGGCCAGATATCCGGATCTGCATGCCCGCGTGGGGGCATCGGACGGTCTACGCCGGCCCCGTGCTGTCCGCCCGCTCGGCCGCGCTCGCACATCGATCGACTTGATTTTTTCCTATAACCCTGGACCCACTGCTGAGCGCACTTGTTCTACCGGGATTGCTGCAGCGGATGCGCAAGCACCTCCGATTGGCGATTCGGAGCGACGCCCGATTGCGCTGCCAGCACCGCTGAAGACCGTTTGCCCGCCAAGCGAGAGGCGGTTTATCCTTCCTGGACGCTGCCCTCGTCGCCGGCCGATCCAGGCGATCCAGGCGATCCAGGCGATCCCGTCGAGTGGCACCGTCTGAAGGCGTTTTGATGCATCCGCAGCGTCGCACTCGGGTCGAGGCCGCGGTACGGATTCGGGGCATCCAGGTCGCCTCGACGCGCTGCATGCAGCATGGCGCGACTCCAAGGGGCAAGGCTGTCCTGTCTTCGGCGCGTCAAGCCGGACTTGTTACCCGATGAATGAGGATGAGACGGGTATCCCGTCGCCGAGCGCGACCGGCAGAAGAGGGCAGACCACATGCTGACACTGGCCTTGCTACCTCCGCTACGCCTGACGAAGTTGAACGCATGAGGCAGCCGTTCAGGTCCATCAAACGGATGGTCTCAAGGATCGCCTCTACATCAAGGGCGATCAGTTTCAATGCAAGGCACTATTCGGTCGAATACTCGTTTTACTCGGCGGTCAGCCAATTCCTCGACTTTCACCGGACACCGAACAAAATAACCTACTTCGTCATGCACCGGCGACGATGTAGTATTCAGAAGTATCTGCGCAAGAAGTACCGAAGGGTCATAGACAAGTATCGGTCGGCCGAAGAGGAGTTGCGGCATAGCAACGAGAGCGGAAGGATATGGGTGTTCTGGTGGCAGGGCGAACATGATGCGCCTCCATTGGTGCAAAAATGCATTGCCAGCATAAGACGTCACAGTGGATCGCACGACGTAGTGGTTCTGTTGAAAGAAAACTACGCGAACTACGTGGTAATCCCGGATTATATCCTGGCCAAGCACGACACGGGGAGCATAACGCACAATCAGTTGGCCAATCTTCTGCGGGTGATGCTCTTGGCGCAATGCGGTGGGGCATGGCTCGATGCAACAATACACGTGTCGGGACCCATCGAGGAGGTCATATTCAGGCGCCATTTCTATACCCACAAAGTTGTTCACCGTTCTCCGGGAAGGTTTGATCACGCGAAATGGAGCACTTATTTTCTAGCCGGAACGAAGGGCAACCTCCTGTTCCGGTTCGTCAGGGATTGCTACTTTCTGCATTGGATCGAAGAGGATCGTCAGATCGATTATTTTCTTTTCGATTATAGCATCTGGCTGGCATACGAGACTGTGCCTGCGGTGAGGAAGATGATAGACAGCGTTCCTTATAACAATCCCTGCATACTGTCGCTGCAGCAGGTTCTCGGGCAAAAATTCGATGAGAGTCTCTACCAGGAGTACACGCGGGATACCTATCTTCACAAGCTCACATGGAAGACAGCGTTCAACCCTGTCACGGAGGATAACGAAGAGACCTTTTACGGCTATCTTCTGAACAATGACGGGTCATGAGGTCAGCGTTCCTATACAGCATTAGGGGGCGGCAACGTGAATGTGTCCGTAATCATCCCATGCCACAACGCCGGACCTTATCTGGCGCAGACGATCGGTTCCGCCTTGGACCAGAGCCGGCCGCCTCAAGAAATCATCGTCGTCGACGACGGTTCCACCGACGGTAGCCTCGCCGTTGCGCGGCGGTTCGCAGCGGGGTGCGATGGGGTGGTGCGCGTGTTTGCCGAGTGCTCCGGCCGCGCTTCACGCACTCGCAGTATTGGCGCCGCGCTCGCAACCGGGGATGCGTTGATGTTTCTGGATGCCGATGACGTGTTGGCGCCCGATGTCTTCGAAGCCCTGACCGACGCGCTGTCCTGTCAACCCGGGTCGATCGCAGCCTGTGGGTGGCGGCGGTTGCAGCGTGAAGATGGGCAGTGGATGAGCCGACCGGCGTCTTGTATTGCGCGCAGCAAGAATCAGGATGTGCTCGGTGCCTGGTTGTCTGGATGGTATTACCCAACCTGTTCGGTGCTCTGGTCGAGAGAGGCCTTTATTCGCACGGGCGGATGGGATGAGGAAGCCACGCTCAACGACGACGGTGATCTCGTGATGCGGGCCTTGCTGATGGGTGTTCCCTTGGTGGAGTCGGCGTTTGGGACCTCGTATTACCGAAAACTGCCTGACGGGCAGGTCTCGCTGACCAGTACGCGTTACACCTACGGGGGTCTTGCCGGACGATTGGCTATCCGTGAGAAGATCGCACGGTTGCTTGAGGAGCAGCAGGTCATCAACGCCTATCGTGCACCGATCAGCCGTTCGTTCGCGTTGATCGCCGCTGATGCGGCGGGCTCGTACCCGGGACTTTCCCAGCAGGCATGGCAACGCAGTCGGCACTTCGCGCCGACGATCGGATCGCGTCTGTGGGCCTTGGCCAGGCAGCGGTTCCTGCGCGGCAAGTCTTCGAGGCCGGGAGCCTCGCGCAATCGGGTCGAAGAGATTCGGTTTGGACTCGATGCTGCCGCCAGAGTGCTCGAGTCGGCATCGAACGAAGCCGTGCCCGGAGCTTCCGTATCGCTTCCGTCGGTGCAGCGGCCGACTGTCAGTGTCGTTATTGCCACCTGCAAGCGCACGCAGCAACTCCCGAAAGCCCTCGATAGTGTCCTCAACCAGACGTTCGCCGACTTCGAGATTCTCGTCGTCGATGATGCTTCGTCAAGGGAGCCCGCGTCCGTGGTCGCAAGCTATCACGACGCGCGGCTTCGCTATTTTCGCCAATCCCAAAACCAGAGCGTTGCCGCCGCCCGCAATCGCGGGCTGCGCGAGGCTCGCGCTTCGTACGTGGCCTTCCTGGACGACCACGACGAGTGGTTTCCGAAGAAGCTGGAGATGCAGGTGGACCTGTTTCGTCGGTCGCCGACAGACGTGGGCATGATCTATACCGGATCTGAG
>PWGH01000016.1 GCA_003555285.1 Thioalkalivibrio sp. | reverse complement strand
TGCTCCCGTCCAAGCTGCCACCACAGCCGCTCACCGTGTCGATCGTGTAACCGGTATTCGGCGTGACGGTAAATGCGGCGGTATTACCGCTGGTCACGGTCTGGCTGGTCGGGTCGATGACGCCGCCAGTGCCCGCCGAGGCACTGACCGTGTGGGATTCTGGTTCGGGCTGGGGGACGCCGGCCGGAGGATCACTGGAGGGATCGGTCAACCAGACGACGAAACGCTCCGTCCACTCCTTCAGTCCGGTACCATCGCCAATGGCGATCCGGGCGCTGCCGAGGTTGAAGGTGCTCATTGGTACCGGTTCATCGGTCAGCAGTTCGCGAGTGAAGGGGTCGTAATCAAAACTTCCGAACGGGCCGGAGAGAAACGCCCGGGCATCGCCAGCGTTGAAGCCTTTGTCGTTCATGAGTTGCACGACCAACGTGCTCCAGGGTGTAGCGTTGCATTCGACACTCTCGCACCACGCCTCAAGGACACCCTCGTAGGGGGCACCGTCGAGGGTGCCGCCGCTGGTCCGTATGCGGTAGGGCGCCTCGACGTTCACATCAACGGTGTACCGACCGTAACGATGTACCGACCGAACGGTGTACCGACCGTCGCTGCCGGTCCTCGTCTCGCCGATGCGCTCACCACGGCTGTTCAATATTTCGACCGTGGCGCCGTTCAGGGGGCCATTGACGGCGTAGCCGCTAAGGGTGGTTCTGGTCGGTGTGGGATCGTCACCACCGCCGCCACAGGCAACTAGGACGAAAGGGAGCAAAAAAAGAAGGAAGCGTTTCCGGATCGAGGCAGAGCATGCGCGGGAAAAAATGCCGTTGCCCAACATTGATGGTAGCGTCATCAAGCCCTGCCCCTATTGTCTCTTGTTCAAGATCATTTCTCGATCCGTACGCAGATCCACATCAGGATCCAGTCGATCTGCAAATGGGGCGGCCAAATGGATGGTTCGCCGCCGGCGGTCTGGTTCTCATCCGGGTGTGTCGACACAGCGCCCCGGGCAAGTGGAACCGCTATTTGAGAAACATTGACCGGTGATGCTAGCCAGTGCAGAGGTCGGGGACTATCGGATTTACGCAAAAATGCGCCGGTGCCTTGTGTTTTTCATAGAGGTACTGGGACAGCCACATAGAGGTACTGGGACAGCCATGATCCTGTCCGGATTCACGCGGTCCGTTCAGCGCATCATGGGTGTCCCGATCCGAGCCCACGGGCCGGTCCAGCGC
The DNA here is from genome assembly GCA_003555285.1 of Thioalkalivibrio sp. Next base: position 5,422 of record PWGH01000016.1, on the reverse strand, counting down.
ATCATGGGTGTCCCGATCCGCTCCCGATCCGGGCCCTCCCGATCCGAGCCCATCATGGGTGTCCCGATCCGCTCCCGATCCGAGCCCATCATGGGTGTCCCGATCCGAGCCCTCTGATCCGTGTCCTGATCCGTGTTACTGAGGTCCGGCGTCGGAGGGGACCGCGGGAAAGAACAGCGGTTTTCCGTCGATGCGGTGGTCGGCGATGGCGGCTTGGCCTTCCGGGGCGACGAGCCACTCGTGCCATTGCCGGGCCAGATCGTTCTTCACCCAGGCAAAGCGTTCCGGGTTGAGCGTGATACTGCCGTAGGGGTTGAACAGGGCTTCGTCGCCTTCGAACACGATCACCAGATCCTGCCGGTTACGAAAACTGAGCCAGGTGCCGCGATCGGCAAGCACATAGGCATCCATCGCGGCGGCGGTGTTCAGGGTCGGGCCCATGCCGCTGCCGAGTTCGCGGTACCACGCGCCCGTAGGCTCGATGCCGGCCGCGACCCACAGTTCCTGCTCGGTGCGGTGGGTGCCGCTGTCATCGCCTCGGGACGTGAAGGCCGATTTCGACGCCGCGATGCGCACCAGGGCATCCTGGATGGAGCCGGCGTCCGCAACGCCGGCCGGATCCGCGCGGGGGCCGATGAGCACGAAATCGTTGTACATCACGTCGCGGCGCTCGAAACCATAGCCGGCGGCGACGAAGGCCTCTTCTCCGGCCCGATGGTGCACCAGCAGGGCGTCCGCATCCCCGCGGCGACCGATGGCAAAGGCCTGACCCGTGCCCACGGCGACGACCCGCACCTTGATGCCGGTGCGCGCGGTGAACTTCGGAACGAGATGCCGGAAAAGACCCGATTGCTCGGTCGAGGTGGTCGAGGCCAGGGTGATGAAGGGTGAATCCGCGGCGAGCACTGCAGCCGGGATGTACATCAGGGCTGACCCTAAGGCCAGTGTCGCAAGCACACGGGACAGGGACATGCTCATCTCCATTCAGGGGGTCAGCCGGGGAACGATCAACGGGGGCGGTCAGGTAGGCGACGGAGCGGCGGCGGGAAGGTCCAGGACCAGCTCGCCGCGCAGGAAGGTGGCGGCGGCGGCCGTCGCCGGGGTCGCGAAAAAACGTGCGGCCACCGTGTGTTCCAGGATGCGGCCGCAGTGCATGAACACCACGTCGTCCGCGAGACGACGCGCCTGGCCGAGGTCATGGGTGGTCATCACGATCTTCACGCCATTGGCGTGGAAGCGGTTGACCGCGTCTTCCACGGCCTTGGTGGCGGCGGGATCCAGCGCGGAGCTGGGTTCATCCAGGAACAGGATGCCCGGCTCGAGGGCCCAGGCGCGGGCCAGCGCGAGGCGTTGCTGCTCGCCTCCGGACAGGATCCGTGCCGGGCGCTGGGCGAGCCCGGCAAGGCCGAACTGCTCCAGGGCCTGTTCGGCCTGAAGGCGTCGCAGACGCCGCGGGACGCCGTTCAGGGCCAGCGCGTGCACCACATTGGCGAGCGCCGAGCGTCTGAGCAGCACCGGCCGTTGGAACACCATCGCTTGACGCGCCCCGGCCTGACGCGATTCCGCCAGAAGCCGGCCGGCGCCATGAGATTCGCCCGAGCTGTGCCCCCCCGCCACCACCGCGCCTTGAGAGGGCTTCAACAGCCCGTGGGCCAGCCGCATCAACAGGCTCTTGCCGGCGCCATTGGGTCCGATGATCACGGTCCGCCCCCCTCGCGCCAGGCACAGGGTGGTGGGTGCCAGGAGCTCCTTCCCGGAGCGAACGAAGGTCACCTCGCGCAATTCGAGCAGCGCATCCTGCACCGGAACGGGCGGCATTCGGCTCATTGCATGCCCTTTCGGCTCGCCTGGCCGAGCAGGTAGGCGGTGGCGTTCACTGCGGCGACCAGGGTCAGCAGCACCAGTCCCAGGGCCAGCGCCAGCGCCAGGTCACCCTTGCTGGTTTCCAGCGCGATGGCGGTCGTCATCACGCGCGTGACCCCGTCAATGTTGCCGCCGACCATTAGTACGGCCCCGACCTCGGCACTGGCGCGGCCGAATCCGGCGAGTACCGTGGTGCTCAGCGCGATGCGACCATCCCAGAGCAGCGTCGGTATGGCCCGGAGCCGTCCCGACCCCAGGGACTGAAGTTGTTCCCGGTACTCCTCCCAGAGTTCTTCGATGGCTTGCCGGGTAAGGGCGGCGATGATGGGAAGCACCAGCAGGGTCTGCGCGATGACCATCGCGGTGGGGGTGAACAGCAGGCCGAGGTCGCCCAGAGGACCGGCGCGCGACAGGCTCAGGTACACCAGCAGGCCGGCCACCACCGGCGGCAGGCCCATCAGCGCGTTGAGCAGGGTGATCACCAGGCCCCTGCCGGGAAACCGGTACAGGACAATGGCCGCCCCCAGGGGCAGCCCGATCAGGCTCGCGATGAGGACGGCAGACAGGCTGACCTGCAGCGACAACACGATGATGCCGAACAGTCCCGGATCCCCGGAAAGGATGAGCAGCGACGCTTGGGTGAAGGGATCGGAGCTGGCCAACGCAGTCTCGTCGTTTCATAATTCCGGCAGCATAGCGGCTTTGGTTCGTGCGATCGCAGAGAGCCGGAAATAGAGGTGTCAAAAGCATGAATATGCAGCCGCGTGAGGGGTTGATGACCACCGCCGAGGTCGCGGAATACCTCCGGCTGGGGGAACGCAAGATCTACGATCTGGTGCGGGACCGGGTGATTCCCTGTGTGCGGGTGACCGGCAAGCTGCTGTTTCCGCGGCAGGCGATCGATTTGTGGCTGATGAACCACCTCGAAACCGATGCACGGATCGCGCGCGACCCCCCGGCGGTATTGGCGGGGAGTCATGATTCGTTGCTGGAATGGGCGGTACGGGAGTCGGGTTCGGAACTGGCGCTGCTCTTGAAAGGCAGCGCCGACGGGGCTCGGCGGCTGTTGGCGAACGAGGCCGAGGTGATCGGGTTTCATCTGATCCACGAAGACGGCACCTGGAACAACCCGGCGCATTGCGGCCTGGGCGGGCTGCGCGACCTGGTGACCATCGAGTGGGCCCGACGCTGTCAGGGCCTCGTGGTGGCGCCGGGGAACCCGCTCGGGATCGACGACATCCGTGCGCTGGCCCGCCCGGGGGTCCGGATCGTGCGTCGGCAGGAGGACGCGGGTGCGGATGTCTTGTTTCGCCAACTGCTGCGGCAGGCGGGGCTCGGCCTGGCCGAGTTGGAGGTTCTGAAGAACGGGGCACTGACCCATGACGACCTGGCCTTGGAGGTGCTGCGGGGCCGCGCGGATTGCGGGCTGGGTGTGGAGGCCGCGGCGCGGCGGCATGGCCTGGATTTCATTCCGTTGTGCAACGAGCGTTTTGATCTGGGTCTGCGTCGGCGGGCTTACTTCGAACCCAAGGTGCAGACGCTACTGCAGTTTGCGCAATCCGATCGTTTTCGCAGCCAGGCCCAGATCCTGGGCGGCTATGACCTGTCGGGTCATGGCCAGATTCGTCACAACGCCTGAGCGCCCTCGTGCGGTCCCGGGGTCCCAGCGTGGCTGCTTGCAAAGCGTTATATTTTTCACTATATAACGCTTTGCGGTGGGGGGTAACGGTGAAGGCAGACATCGATGGCCGGTTCTGGCTGAATGTCGAGGGCAAAGGCTTCCTCGGGCTGGGGCGTATCGATCTGCTCGAACAGATCGAGGCCACCGGCTCGATCGCGGCCGCCGCCCGCGCGATGGGCATGAGCTACAAGGCCGCGTGGGATGCGATCGACGCGATGAACAACCTCGCGGATGAGCCCCTGCTGATCCGGCAGGTCGGCGGCCGGCACGGGGGCGGTACCCGGCTGACCGGTTACGGACAGCGGGTGATCCGCCAGTACCGCGCCGCGGAGCACGAATACCGGCGCTTCCTGGACCTGATGCGCGAGAACCTGGAACACCTGGGCCTGAAGGATCCTCCGGACGGCTGGAACTTCATCCGGAGATCGACCCTGCGCACCTCGGCACGAAACCAGCTTCAGGGCACGGTGAATCGCTTCAGCGAAGGCACCGTGAACGACGTGATCACGGTCGATATCGGGGGCGGGATCGAGATCGCTGCGGTGATCACGCACGAGGCGGCGCAGTCGCTGGATCTGCTGCGCGAAGGGCGTGAGGTCCAGGCACTGATCAATGCCGCCTTCGTGATGCTGTGCGAGGACGTGGATGGGGTTCGCTACAGCGCCCGCAACCGCCTCTGCGGAACCGTCAGCCACATCCAGCCGGGCGCGGTGAACGCGCAAGTGACGCTCGAGCTTTCCCCCGGCCGCACGCTCACGGCCATCGTGACCCTGGATGCGGTGAATGAGGCGTGGCTGCAGGAGGGCGGCCGGGCCTGTGCGCTGATCAAGGCGCCACACGTCATTCTCGCCGTGTCCGATTGAAGGCGCTCGATACCCGGTATGCGCTCCTGAAAGAGAACCCCCGAATGAGACGCCTGTTCATTGTCTGCCTGGTCCTGTTGGCCGCCGCACCCGCGGCGGCCACTGAGCTGCGGATCGCTGTCGCGGCCAATTTCACCGCAACGCTGGAGCGTCTGGTGGAGGTCTACGGGGCGGAGAACGCGGTCCGGGTCGCGATTAGCAGCGGCTCATCCGGAAAACACTTCGCCCAGATTCGCCAGGGGGCCCCCTTCGACCTCTTCTTCTCCGCCGATGATCAGCGAACCGCGGATCTGGTCGCGAGCGGCCATGCGGTGGCCGACAGCCGCTTCAGGTATGCCGAAGGGGTCTTGGTTCTGTGGAGCCCGGAGGCCGACCGTGTCCCGGAAGACGGTGTGGCCTTCCTGAAGGGTGGGGAGTACCGCCGTGTCGCGATGGCCAATCCGCGCGTGGCGCCGTACGGGGCTGCGGCCGCGGCGGTGATCGACGCCCACGGGATCGAATTGGCACCGGGCCGGATCGTGACCGGGCAGAGCATGGGTCAGGCCTTCAGTTTCGTGATCACGGGGAACGCCGAGGTCGGTTTCGTCGCGCTTTCGCAGGTGATCCTGCACGAGCGCCAGCACGGGCCGGGTTCGCGCTGGGTGCCCGCGTTCGAAACCTACCCGCCGATCGTGCAGGAGGCGGTACTGTTGACGGCCGCGCGGAATCCCGATGCGGCGCGTGCGTTCCTCGACTGGGTCCGGACCAGTGCTGCGGCCTGGGCGGTGATCGCATCGGACGGCTATCGCTGACATGATCTCCAGCCCGATGGACTCCCGCCCGACGATTGCCAGCGCGTGCGGCGCGCGCTAGGGACCCGCCACGATGCTGTCGCCGTGGATCAGCCCGCACGATATCGCCGCCTTGTGGCTGACGCTGAAATTGGCCGCGGTGACGACGGTGGTCCTGCTGATCCTGGGGATGCCGCTTGCGCTGTGGCTGGCGCGCACTCAGTCGCGCTTCAAGCTGGCGGTGG
>PWGH01000204.1 GCA_003555285.1 Thioalkalivibrio sp. | reverse complement strand
GCGGTCAATGCCGCGGAGTTGTGCGGCCACACGGACTGGCGCCTGCCAAGCGTGGGGGAGCTGGCCTCCGTCCTGCACAAGGGCAAATCGATGGGCCGATGGATTGATACCGACTTCTTTCCCAATACGATCGCAAATAGGTATTGGTCGTCTTCGCCCAGTGCCGCTATCCCAGATAACGCGTGGGTCGTCGATTTCGACAGTGGCTGGATTGTCGATAACCGCGGCATGAGGGATGGTTCCAAAAAGTCTTTCGCCTATCAGGTCCGGTTGGTGCGCGCGGGACAGTGATTGGGCATTTTGTAACTGCGAATAGGACGATACAGCACCTGAAACACCTGCAAAAATTTGCCTGGTTTCAACGAGCGGCGGAACCCGCGGCCATCAGGCCAACGAGCGAACGTATTGCACGCAAGGAAAAACTTCGATGAGCATTGCAAAATCCATCACCTTCGGCCTGCTGGCCATCGGAATGACCCTATCCATTGGGGGCCTTGCGGCATCCATATGCAAGTCCTCGATCGTGGAGACCACGCCAACGGCCGATTTTACCGTTCATGGTAATGGTACCGTCACGCACAACAAACCCGGCTTGGTCTGGATGCGCTGCAGCCTTGGGCAGACGTGGAGCGAAGACCTGAAAACCTGCGCAGGCGACCCGATAAGAAGGTCCTGGCAGCAGGCCTTGCAGGTGGTGCCCGACATCAACAGCGGCACTTCCAACGCCGACAACGACAACGCGGCTGGCTTCGCCGGCCAGACCGATTGGCGGTTGCCCAATCGCAACGAATTGGAATCTATCGTCGAGCGGAGATGCTACGCTCCGGCGATCAATGCGACGATATTTCCGGGGGTGCCAGTGACAGATTTGTCGATATGGTTTTGGTCGTCTTCGCCCCACTCCGCCTATCCCGAAAGAGCCTGGGCCGTCGATTTCTACCGAGGCGAAATCGCTGACCCTTTGAGCTCCAAGAACCAAATCAACCGGGTCCGGTTGGTGCGCGCTGGACAATGAATGGCCCCTGGAATTCGGAAACCGAATAGGACGACAAAGGCAGAACGCTGAGGCCGTGTACGGTGGTGCAGTGAGGTTAGCCCTCATAGGGCATACCCTTTGAGGGCGCCATCGAACCGCCTGAAAAAGTGTTGATCCAGGGCCAGCCCGCCTGGATGTGGTTGGACGCTATCTCCCCCTCAGTGTCCGATTAGCGCTCCAAGACTGCCGCAGGCGGTTGCGGGCGAGTGCCCGGTTTGGGCCGTTATGCCGCCCGTCGTTCCCTAGTGGAAACAGTCACCCGCTGTAGTGCATTGGGCTTCTGACAGTCCAGCGTAGGCGCGTCTGAAAAACGCGCATTCTCTTTCGAGACCCTCACGTAGCCGACCAGCACCTTTTGGCCTGTCGCGTACGAGCGAAAACGTGCTTTGTTCGCCCCGCCATTGCCCACGTCCAAACTTTATTGTCCGTTCACAACGGCGCGGGTTGACCACACCGCGGTCACTCGACCGTGACCGATTTGGCGAGGTTTCGCGGTTGATCCACGTCGGTGCCCTTCAGTACGGCGGTGTGATAGGCGATGAGCTGTAGTGGTAGCGTGAACAGGATCGGCGACAGCGGGGAGAAGGTCGGCCCGCAGGGCAGCGCGATCCAGCGGTCCCCCGACCCCAGGGGCTGGGTGGTGGGATGATCAGAGAAAACGATCAGCTGCCCGCCGCGGGCGCGGACTTCGTGCAGGTTGCTGGTCAGCTTTTCCAGCTGGGCATCGCTGGGGGCGACGGCGATCACCGGCATCTCGGAATCAACCAAGGCCAGCGGTCCATGCTTGAGTTCGCCCGAGGGGTAGGCCTCCGCATGGATGTAGGAGATCTCCTTGAGCTTGAGCGCACCCTCGAGCGCGATCGGAAAATGCAGGCCCCGGCCGAGGAACAGGGTGTGCTCGCGTTCGACCAGGTCCTCGGCCACTTGGGCGAGTGCGCCGTCCATGGCGAGTACCTGGCGGACCTGCTCCGGCAACGCACGCAGCGCCTGGTGCCACTCGCTGCGCACCGAGGCGGACATGGTCGCTCCCGGTGCGTGTTCGGCCAGCAGCAGCACCACCAGGGCCAACGCCACCAATTGGGTGGTGAAGGCCTTGGTCGAGGCCACGCCGATCTCGGGGCCCGCGTGGGTCATCAGCACCAGATCGGCGTCCCGCGCCATGGCACTCTCGGGGACATTGCAGAGGGCGAGCCGGGCACAGAAGGGCTCACCGCGAGCCTGCTTCAGCACCGCCAAGGTGTCGGCGGTCTCCCCGGACTGGGAGATCACGATCAGCAGGGTGCCCGGCACCACCACGTGCGGCCGGTAGCGGTATTCGCTCGCCACCTCGACCTGGCAGGGCAGACCCAGCGCCGCCTCCAGCCAATAACGCGCGACCAGCCCGGCGTGATAGCTGGTGCCGCAGGCGACGATCTGTACTCCGCGCACGGCTTGCAGGTGCTCGGCCGTGTCCGGGCCCAGCAGATTCGGCAACAGCCCGTCGACGCCCAGGCGACCCTGCAGGGTCGCGGCAATGGCCTCGGGCTGTTCATGGATTTCCTTCAGCATGAAGTGGCGGAACCGACCGCGGTCGGCGGCCAGGGCCTCGCGGTTGCTCTCGCGCACGGTCCGGCGCACGACCTGACCCTGGGCATCGACGATCGTCGCGGACGCGCGTTCGAGCACCGCGAAATCGCCGTCTTCCAGATCCAGAAAACGCTGCGTCACCGGCAAAAGCGCCTGGATGTCGGAGGCGGCGAAATGCTCGCCCAGGCCCAGGCCGATGACCAAAGGACTGCCCTCACGCGCGAGCACGATGCGCTCCGGGGCCTCCCGGTCCAACGCGGCGATCGCATAGGCACCCTTCAGGCTCAGGGTCGCGGCCCGCACCGCGGCGAGCAGATCCCGGCTGCCGTTGTTCAGCTCCGCGAGGATCAGGTGGGCAATCACCTCGGTGTCGGTCTCCGAGGTGAAGCGATGCCCGCGAGCGGTCAGGGATTCCCGGAGCTCACCATGGTTCTCGATGATGCCGTTGTGGACGACGGCGATGCGCTCGCCGGAAAAATGCGGATGGGCATTGTCGGCGCTGGGCTTTCCGTGGGTGGCCCAACGGGTATGGGCGATGCCGGCGGTGGCCTTCAGGTTGTGGGTCTCGAGCACCTCGGCCAAGGCCGCGACCTTGCCGAGGGTGCGCTCGCGCAGCAGCTTGCCATCGGCCACCACGGCGACACCGGCCGAGTCGTAGCCGCGGTATTCCAGGCGCCGCAGACCCTCGACCAGGATGGGGACGATGTTGCGTTCGGCAATACCGGCGACGATTCCACACATGGCGACTAACCTCGGGTTGGGCCCGGCGTCTTGCGCGGGCGAGTCCAGCCGGAAAGGGTTTTTTGTGGCGCACGGGACAGGGTCAGCGCATCCGAGGGTGCGGTCCGCGTCAGCACCGTACCGGCACCAACGGTGGCGTTGTTACCGACGGACACCGGCGCCACCAAAGCCGAGTTGGAGCCGATGAAGGCATCGGCGCCGATCTCGGTACGGTGCTTGTTCGCGCCGTCGTAATTGCAGGTGATGGTCCCTGCGCCGATGTTGGAGCGCGGACCGACTCGGGCATCGCCAAGATAACTCAGATGGTTCGCCTTCGCATCCGCGCCCAGGGTCGCGTTCTTCAGCTCCACGAAGTTGCCGACGTGGGCGCCGGCTTCGAGCCGGGTTCCGGGGCGAAGCCTGGCGAACGGACCGACGCTGCAACGGGCGTCGATCGTGCAGGATTCCAGCAGCGAGTAGGCGTCGATTCGGGTTCCTTCCCCGACGGTCACATCGCGCAGCCGGCAGCCGGGACCGATGCTCACCATGTCGCCCAACTGCACCCGGCCCTCGAGGATTACGTTCACGTCGATCGCGCAATCCTGACCAAAGTGCAGCTCGCCGCGCAGGTCGAAACGGTCCGGATCGGCCAGTTGCAGACCCGCGCGCAGGCACGCCTCGGCCCGAGTGCGTTGATAAAGGCGCTCCTGGCCGGCCAGTTGCAAGCGGTCGTTGATCCCGAGCACGGCCTCCGGCTGGCGGCTCATTACCAGCGCCACCGGCAGACCCTCCTGGCGCGCGGTGGCGACCACATCGGTCAGGTACCATTCGCCGGTGCGCGCCTCGGCCTCGGCCGCGCCCGCGCCCAGCCAACGCTGCAGGTCTGCGGCTCCGGCACAGAGAATGCCGCTGTTGATGTGCCGGATGCGCCGGATGACGGCGTCGGCGTCACGGTCCTCGACGATGCGCGCCAAGTGACCCGGGGGATCCTCGATCAGGCGGCCATAGCCAGTCGGGTCGGGAATCTCGGCCCCCAAGACCACGAGCGGCGCCGCGGTCTCGAGACAGGCGGTGAGATCCTCGACCGGGATCAGCGGCACGTCCCCGTAGAGGACCAGAATGCGATCGCCGGGATCCTGGCCGGCCAGGGCGAGGCTGACCGCATGTCCGGTGCCGCGCTGTTCTACCTGCTCGACGAAGCCCACGTCGTCGCCGGCGACCGCCGCGATCACCTGCTCGGCCTGATGCCCCACCACCACCGTGATGCGACGCGGTTCCAGGGAGCGGGCGCGCTCCAGGACATGCGTCAATAACGGTGCACCGCCGAGCGGCTGGAGAACCTTGGGCAAACGCGAGTGCATGCGCGTCCCCTTGCCCGCCGCCAGAACCACCACATGAAGCCCTGCCGACATGGTCCCCTCCGGAATAAATAGCGTGATGGCCCCCGCCGGGTCGCTGAACGGCAGCGCAGCCACCCGGTTGAATCGATGGATGCAAGCGGCGCTTGGCGGGACCGCTGCGCCTGGTTCACGCTACGCGCGTGGCTCCCAGGCCTTTGGTGCCCAACCGTGCCGGGGTTCCGGAGGGGAGCGGTCCGCCCCTCAGGTCGAACGGCGCAGCTTCTGGATCATCTGCAGCCGGGCGGCCGCCTCGACCAGTTCGGACTGCGCCTTCGCGTAGTCGAAATCGGCCTTGGAGTCCGCCAGGGCCTCCTCGGCGCGGCGCTTGGCCTCCAGGGCTTCGGCCTCGTCGAGATCCTTGGCGCGGATCGCGGTGTCGGCCAGCACCGTCACCACATGCGGCTGCACCTCGAGGATACCCCCGGAAACGAACACATGCTGCGGTTCGCCGTGCTCGGTCTCGCGGATGCGCAGCTCGCCCGGCTTCAGGCGCGCCAGCAACTGCGTGTGGCGGGGATAGATCCCGACCTCGCCGACCTCGGTGGGTGCGGCGATCATGTACGCCTCCCCCGAGTAGATCGACTCCTCGGCGCTGACGACGTCGACGTGAATGGTCATGGCCATGGTATGCGCTCCTTACTTCAGCTTCTCGGCCTTTTCAGCGGCCTCTTCGATGGAACCGACCATGTAGAAGGCCTGCTCCGGCAGGTGATCGTACTCGCCAGCCACGATCGCGCCGAAGCCGCGGATGGTGTCCTTCAAGGACACGTACTTGCCCGGCGAACCGGTGAACACCTCGGCGACGAAGAAGGGTTGCGACAAAAAGCGCTGGATCTTGCGCGCCCGGGAGACCAGCAGCTTGTCGTCCTCGGAGAGCTCGTCCATGCCCAGGATCGCGATGATGTCCTTCAGCTCCTTGTAGCGCTGCAGGGTGTTCTGCACTGCGCGGGCGGTGTCGTAGTGCTCCTGGCCGATGACGTTCGCATCGAGCTGGCGGCTGGTCGAATCCAGCGGGTCCACCGCCGGGTAGATGCCGAGCTCGGCGATCTGGCGCGACAGCACCACGGTCGCGTCCAGGTGCGCGAAGGTCGTCGCGGGCGAGGGGTCGGTCAAATCGTCCGCCGGCACGTACACCGCCTGGATCGAGGTGATCGAGCCCTTCTGGGTCGAGGTGATGCGCTCCTGCAACACGCCCATCTCCTCGGCCAGCGTCGGCTGGTAACCCACCGCCGACGGCATGCGCCCGAGCAGTGCAGAGACCTCGGTGCCGGCCAGGGTGTAACGGTAGATGTTGTCGATGAACATCAGCACGTCGCGGCCCTCGTCGCGGAAGAACTCGGCCATCGTCAGGCCGGTCAGCGCGACGCGCAGGCGGTTGCCGGGGGGCTCGTTCATCTGGCCGTAGACCAGCGCCACCTTGTCGAGCACGTTCGAGTCCTTCATCTCGTGGTAGAAGTCGTTGCCCTCACGGGTCCGCTCGCCCACACCAGCGAAGACCGAGTAGCCGCTGTGCTCGATCGCGATGTTGCGGATCAGCTCCATCATGTTCACGGTCTTGCCGACCCCGGCGCCGCCGAACAGGCCGACCTTGCCGCCCTTGGCGAAGGGGCAGAGCAGGTCGATGACCTTGATCCCGGTCTCCAGCAGCTCGGTCGACCCCGCCTGCTCGTCGAAGGCCGGGGCCGAACGGTGGATCGACCAGTGTTCGGTCGCCTCGACCGGCCCGGCGTTGTCGATCGGGTGGCCGAGCACGTTCATCACGCGGCCCAGCGTCGCGAGCCCCACCGGCACCTGGATTGCCGCGCCGGTGGCGGTAACCTCCATCTGGCGCTTCAGCCCGTCGGTGGTGCCCATCGCGATGGTGCGCACGATCCCGTCGCCGAGCTGCTGGAGACCGGGATCAAGGTCATCGACCTGCTCTGCCCCTTCGCCAAGGGCGGCAAGGTCGGCCTGTTCGGCG
>PWGH01000310.1 GCA_003555285.1 Thioalkalivibrio sp. | reverse complement strand
TGCTGCGTTTCGGGGCTTTCCAGAAGGTTTCGCCGCCGGGGCCGCACTGGCACCTGCCGTATCCCTTCGAAACCGTCGAGGTCGAGAACGTCGACAACATCCGGACGCTGCAGAATCGCGCCCTGATGCTGACCGCCGACGAGAACATCATCGACGTCGACATCGCGGTGCAGTACCGCGTGCTGGATCTGGTCGATTTCAAGTTCAACGTCCGTAATCCCGATGCCACCGTGCAACAGGTGATGGAATCGGCCATCCGCGAGCGGGTCGGCAAGAGCAACCTGGACTTCATCCTCGGTGAAGGCCGCGGCGACATTGCCGTCACAGCCCGCGAAAACCTGCAGAACGCGCTCGACTCCTTCGGCGCCGGCATCATCGTGACCGCGGTGTCGATGCAGCAGGCCCAGCCGCCCGAGCCGGTGCAGGAGTCCTTTGCTGACGCGATCCGCGCCCGTGAGGACGAGGCCCGTTTTCGCAACGAGGCCGAGGCCTATGCCAATGGTCTGATTCCACGGGCTCGTGGTCAGGCGGCGCGTATCCTGGAAGAAGCCGAGGGCTATCGGGACCAGACCATCGCCCGCGCAACGGGTGACGCCTCGCGCTTCAGCCAGTTGCTGGCCGAGTACAGGGTCGCCCCGAGCGTCACCCGGGAGCGCCTGTACATCGAGACGATCGAGGCCGTGTTCCAGGACACCAACAAGATCATGCTGGATATCGAATCCGGCAACAATCTGATGATGCTGCCGCTGGACCAGATCCTGCGCGGTGGAGGCACCACGGCCGCCACCAGTGGCGAACCGCAGCCGCTGGGATCCCGCAACGCCTTTGGCGTCAGCACGCCCAGCAGTTCCATGAATCGCCCAAGCGGCACGCGGCCTGATCCGCGTTCGCGGGAGGTACGTTAATGTTTCGCATCGCAGGAATCGTGGCCGTCGTCGCGGCCATCGTCATTGCCATGTCGACCTATACGGTGGACGAACGTGAGCGGGTGATCCTGTTCTCGCTCGGCGAAATCCGCAAGGTCGATGTGGAACCGGGACTGCACCTCAAGTTCCCCCTGATCAACAACGCGCGCTTCTTCGACGCCCGCATCATGACGCTCAACATCCCGCCGGATCGGTTTCTGACCAGTGAGGCCAAGAACGTCATCGTCGACTTCTACGCCAAGTGGCGGATTGAGGACGTTGGCCAGTTCTACCGCGCCACCCGCGGTGACGAACGCAACGCCGAGGAGCGCTTGGCGCAGATCCTGCGCGATGGGATGCGCAACGAGTTCGCCCGCTACGAACTGGCCGAGGTGGTGTCTGGTGAGCGGGTGACCATCATGGGTGCGGTGCGCCAGGAGGCCCTGGAGACGGCGCGTGCACTGGGGGTGACCCTGGTCGATGTGCGCATCCGCCGGATCGACCTGCCGGACGAGGTCTCGGAATCGGTGTATGATCGCATGCGCGCCGAGCGTCAGCGGGTGGCGCAGGACTTCCGGGCCCGTGGTCAGGAGGCTGGGGAACGGATTCGGTCCCGCGCCGATCGTGACCGGACGGTGATCCTGGCGAACGCCTATCGGGAATCCGAGGAAATCCGCGGTGCCGGGGATGCGCAGGCCACGGAGATTCTGGGTCTGGCCTTTGGCGAGGATGAGTCGTTCTTCGGTTTCTACCGCAGTCTGCTCGCCTATCGCAACTCGATGACCGGGGATCGCAATACCTTCGTGATGAATCAGGATTCCGAGTTCTTCCGTTACTTCAAGAACCCGGCCGCGACGATGGAAATGAATTCCGTTCCGTCCACTCGCTGACGGCGACCGGAGTCCTAACGTCGGATTTGGCAGCAGCGCTCGCGCTGCTGCTTGTTTTTGAGGGGATTTTATCGTTCCTGGTGCCGCATCGTTATCGGGCGTACCGGTTGGAGGTCGCCTGTTTGCCGACGGGAAGCCTGCGGCGGCTCGGGCTGATCGCCGCGGTGCTCGGGCTCGCACTGCTGACCCGGGTGCACGGATGGTCGATGGCCCGGGGACAAGCTCGTTGGCGAACCCCCCCCCGTGGGTGAAGCCCCGTTGATACAGGAAAAATGATGACCGACGTGAACCGGTGGTTGCTTCCGGACGGGCTCGAAGAGGCCCTGCCTGCCGCGGCCCGCCGCATGGAGTCCCTGCGCCGGGCCATCCTGGACCAGTTCGATACCTGGGCCTACGACCTGGTGATGCCGCCGATGGCGGAATACCTGGAATCGCTGCTCACCGGTGCCGGCCGCGAGCTCGACCTGCAGACTTTCAAGCTCACCGACCAGCTCACCGGCAAGTTGATGGGATTGCGCGCGGATCTGACCCCGCAGGTCGCCCGCATCGATGCCCACCGGCTGCGCGAGTCGGGCACGACCCGCCTGTGTTACGTCGGCACGGTACTGCGTACCCGCGCCGACGAGTGGTCGGGTTCGCGCAGTCCGCTGCAGGCCGGTGCCGAGTTGTTCGGCCACGATGGGCTGGACAGCGATGTCGAGATCATCCAGCTGATGCTGGCGACGCTGGACCGCTGCGGCGTGGAGCGCCCAAGTATCGATCTCGGCCATGTGGACATCTACCGCTCGCTGGCGCGCCTCGCGGATCTGGACGCGACGCGCGAGCAGCTGTTCTTTGATCTGCTCCAGCGCAAGGCCATTCCCGAACTCGACGCCACCCTGGCCGACTGGCAGCTGGACCCAGAGGTGAGCCTGCAGTTGCGGGCGCTGGTCGAACTCAATGGCGGGCCGGAGGTGTTGATCGAGGCCCGCGGCCGCTTGGCGGCGGCCCCCACGCCGGTGCGCACCGCGCTGGATCATCTGACGGCGGTGATCGATCGCCTGCAGGCCACCGATCCCGAACTCGATATCCATGTCGACCTGGGTGAGCTTCGGGGTTATTCCTACCATACCGGGCTGGTGTTCGCGGCCTTCGTGCCGGGTTCCGGCCAGGAAATCGCGCGCGGCGGCCGCTACAATGAGATTGGTCGGGTCTTTGGGCGGGCACGTGCGGCCACCGGATTCAGTACCGACCTCCGACAACTGCTGCGCCTGGTCCCGGTCGATGACGCGGTGCCGCCCGACTGTGTAGTCGCGCCCGCCGAAGAGGATGCCGGTCTGGAGTCTGCAATCGCGGACCTGCGTGCCCGAGGGGTCCGGGTGCGGCGTCTGCTTGCGGGCGAATCGGAGGATGCACTGACACAGGGCCGGCGCTTGCACAAGCACGGTTCGGCATGGACTATCCAGGAGCCGTAGGCATGGGACGATTTGTAGTCATTTTGGGCAGCCAGTGGGGCGACGAGGGCAAGGGCAAGATCGTTGACCTGCTGACGGAGGGTGCCGCTGCGGTGGTGCGCTTCCAGGGCGGGCACAACGCAGGCCACACCCTGGTGATCGGGGGTCAGAAGACGGTATTGCACCTGATTCCGTCGGGCATCCTGCGTTCCGGGGTCGAATGCCTGGTCGGCAACGGCGTCGTACTGTCGCCGACGGCGCTGCTGGAGGAAATGGACATGCTCGAGGCGCGCGGCGTGCCGGTGGCCGAGCGCCTGCGCCTGTCCGAGTCCTGCCAACTGATCCTGCCGCATCACGTGGCCCTCGATCACGCCCGGGAGAAGGCGCGCGGCAGCGCGGCCATCGGCACCACCGGGCGCGGTATCGGACCGGCCTACGAGGACAAGATCGCGCGGCGCGGCCTGCGCCTGAGCGACCTGTTTCATCGCGAACGCTTTGCCTCCAAGCTCGGTGAAGTGCTCGATTACCACAACTATGTGCTGAAGAATTACTTCAAGACCGACGCCATCGACTTCCAGGACGTGCTCGACCAGAGCCTGGCCCAGGCCGAACGCCTGCATCCCCTGATGGCCGATGTGACCGGGCGGCTGCACGTGTTGCGCGCAGCGGGTGCCGATGTGATGTTCGAGGGTGCCCAGGGCACGCTGCTCGACATCGACCACGGCACCTATCCCTTCGTGACCTCCTCGAACACCACGGCGGGCGGTGCGGCCACCGGCACCGGGGTCGGTCCGCGCGACCTCGACTACATCCTGGGCATCACCAAGGCCTACACCACCCGTGTCGGGGCCGGTCCGTTCCCGACCGAACTCTTCGATGCCATGGGCGAGCACCTGGCCACGCGGGGCAACGAATTCGGATCCACCACCGGGCGCCCGCGGCGCTGCGGCTGGTTCGATGCCGTCGCGTTGCGCCGCGCCGGGGCCATCAACAGCATCAGCGGGTTGTGCATCACCAAGCTCGATGTGCTGGACGGGCTGGAGAATCTGCAGATCTGTGTGGGCTACCGCTGCAACGGCGCAGTGACGGATATCCCGCCAGCCGGGGCCGAGGCCTACGGCACCTGCGAGCCCATCTACGAAGAAATGCCCGGCTGGCAGGAGTCCACGGTCGGCATCCGCCACTACGAACAGTTGCCGGCCAATGCCCAGCGCTATCTGGAGCGGTTGAGTGCGGTGGTCGGCTTGCCCATCGACATGATCTCGACCGGTGCCGATCGCGATGAAACCATCGTGCTGCGTGATCCGTTTGCCGGTTGACGGCCACGTTGCGGCGGCGGGGACCCTGTGGGTTCCCTGCGCCACAGGTTGCGCGTCGGGCGGCCGCCGGCGCGCCGATGGCCGGTCCATGGGTCACGGTGTACGGATCGATCAGGGGCCGGCTACCCGCCGGCCACGCAAAAACGCCGCACCGTATTCGGATGCGGCGTTCAGAAATTCAATAGAACTGAAGTGGTGCCGAGGAGAGGACTTGAACCTCCACGAGCTTACGCTCACTAGCACCTGAAGCTAGCGCGTCTACCAATTCCGCCACCTCGGCATGAGATGGACCTTTCGGTCCTGCGCTTCAGGAGCGCGCAATATAGAGTCCTACGCCGGACGTGTCAATCCATCTGCATGCCCTGGACCGTAAAAAGTCCGCTGAACGCCCAGGGGCATCGACAACGAGTGAAGTGAATGCCCAGAAAACGCAGCAACCAGCCGCCGGTCGATCCCAATTTCGAGCGCGAGGCACAGCGCTACGAAAACCCCATCGCCAGTCGCGAGTTGATCCTGGAGTGCCTGGTCGAGGCCGGGAATCCACTGAGCTTCGACGAGATCGCCGAGCGTGTGAACATCGAAACCGACGAGCGCACCGAGGCCCTGCGCCGTCGTCTGCGCGCGATGGAACGCGATGGGCAGATTCTTTGCAATCGTCGCGGGTCCTACCTGCCGGTCGAACAGGCGGACCTGATCCGCGGTCGAGTCATCGGTCATCCGGACGGCTTCGGCTTTCTGGTCCCGGATGACCAGAGCGGCGATCTGTTCCTGTCGCCGCGGCAGATGCGGGGTGTCCTGCATGGGGATCGCGTTCTTGGACGGGTGATGGGGGTCGACCATCGGGGCCGGCGCGAGGGCGGCCTGGTCGAGGTGCTCGAGCGCGGCAGCGAGCAGGTGGTAGGTCGCCTGCGCGTGGAGGACGGGGTCGGCGTGCTGACGCCGGACAACAAACGGATCACCCATGACATCCTGATTCCGCCGGACGGCCTGGGCGATGCCGGCGACGACCAGATCGTCGTGGTGCGCATTCGCGAGCAGGCCTCGCGCAAGGCGCGGCTGCGTGGCGAGGTGGTCGAGGTGCTCGGCGAGCACATGGCGCCGGGGATGGAGATCGACATCGCGATCCGTGCCCACGGCCTGCCGTTCCAGTGGCCCGATGCGGTCACGGTCGCTGCGGACAGCTTCGCCACCACGGTCCCGGCCGCAGCGCGCAAGGAGCGCCTGGACTTGCGCAACAAGCCGCTGGTCACGATCGACGGCGCCGATTCCCGCGATTTCGACGATGCACTGTTCTGCGAAGAGACCGCGGGTGGCTGGCGGCTTTGGGTCGCAATCGCCGATGTCTCTCATTATGTGGCGAAGGACGAGGCTCTGGATCAAGAGGCGCGGACCCGGGGTACCTCGGTGTACTTTCCGAATCAGGTGATTCCGATGCTGCCAGAGGTGCTGTCGAACGGCCTGTGCTCGCTGAATCCGGACGTGGAACGGCTGTGCATGGTCTGCGAGATGGAGATCGGAAAGCGCGGCGCGCTGCGCAGTTTCCGGTTCCACGAGGGGGTGATGCGCTCGCACGCGCGTCTGACCTACACCCAGGTGGCCGCGATGCTGATCGACGGTGATCCGGCACTGCGCGAACAGTACCAGGCCGTTGTGCCGCACCTGGAGCAACTGCACGCGGTGTTTCGCGTGTTACACGCGGCGCGCAATCGCCGCGGTGCGATCGACTTCGATTCCACCGAGACCCGCATCGAATTCGGTCTGGATCGCAAGATCCAGCGCATCGTTCCGGTGGAGCGTACCGACGCCCACCGCATCGTGGAGGAGTGCATGATCGCCGCCAACGTCTCGGCGGCCAAGTTCTTGAAGAAGCACAAGGTCCCGGCGCTGTACCGGATCCATGAACAGCCGCCGGCGGCCAAGATCGACGATCTGCGCGACTTTCTGTCCGGCGTCGGCCTGGTGCTGGAGGGGGGCGACGCCCCGACACCGGCACAGTATGCGGCGGTGCTGCGGGCTGCCGCCGAGCGCCCGGACAAGCAGTTGATCCAGACCGTGGTGCTGCGTTCGCTCAGTCAGGCCGTTTACGGGCCGGGCCTCACGGGCCATTTTGGCCTGGCGCTGGGCGATTACGCGCACTTCACCTCGCCGATCCGGCGTTATCCCGACTTGCTGGTCCATCGCGGCATCCGTCACATGCTGCGCGCCGGCAAGGTTTCGGGCTTTGCCTATTCGCACCACGACATGGAGATCCTGGGCGAGCATTGCTCGATGGCCGAGCGGCGCGCCGACGACGCCACCCGCGACGCGGTGGCGTGGCTGAAGGCCGAGTACATGCAGGACAAGGTCGGCGACGTCTTCGAGGGCGTGGTTTCCGGGGTCACCGGGTTCGGGCTGTTCGTGGAAATCGTCGATGTCTTCATCGATGGTCTGGTGCATGTCACCAGTCTGGACAACGATTTCTACCACTTCGATCCGATCCGCCATCGCCTCACCGGCGAGCGCGGCGGCCGAACCTTCCGCATCGGCGATCGTCTGCAGGTGCAGGTCATTCGCGTGAGCCTCGATGACCGCAAGATCGATCTGGCCCTGGTCGATGGCGAGGCCGCGGCACCCGGCGCATCGAAGCGGCGGCCCGATCGGGCCGCTGGGGCCCCGCGTGCGCCCGAGGCGAGCACCCGCGGGGATGGCCGCGCGGACGGCCGCAAGCCCAAGCGCCGCAAGCGCCGTGGGGCGCCGGCTTCGGAGCCGGGGTCGCTGGAGGTGGACGACGATGCCGACGTGGCGGCACCTTCCAGGGCGTCGAGGCCGGTGCCCGCGTCCCCATCGCGGCGTGGACGCACGGCCGCGCCCGAGACCGCCGTGCGGCAGGAAGAGCCCGAGGAACCGGAACTGCCGGAGACGCCGGAGGCGTTTCCCGACGAGGCCCCGCGACGCCAGCGCCGGGCAGCGGGCAAGACGCCGGGCAAGCCCCCGGCGTCCAGGACGGCAGAGTCGGAGGATGCGCAGGAGGCGTTGTCACCCATGGAGCCGCCGCGCCGCCGTCGTCGGCGCACCCAACCGGTCGGCGAGGTGGCCCTGCTGATCCAGCCATCGGTCAAGACCCGCGACGGTGCTCCGCCACCCAAGCGCCCGAAGCCCGAATCCGCGGCGTCCGAGGTGACGGCCTCCGAAACCACGCCGTCCGAAGCTGCTGAGTCCGAAGCTGCCAAGTCCAAGGCCGCCGAGTCCGATGCTGCTGCGTCCACGGCTGCTGGCTCCGAAAACGGCGGGCCCGAGGCTGCCGAGTCCGACGCCACAGGGTCCGAAGCCACTGGGTCGACGACGGGGGATGAGCCCGCCACCGGCCGCCGCCGTTCCAGTCGGCGGCGACGTTCGTCGTGAGCCGTGAGGAGGTCGTGGGCGGCCTGCACGCGGTCGAATCGCTGCTGACCCACGCCCCCGAGCGGATCAAGCGCATCCAGGCCGCCGCTGATGCGGCGGACACGCGTCTGGCGGCCCTCGTCACACGCGCCGAGACCTTGGGGATCAGCGTGGAGCGCGTGCAGCGCCAGCGCCTGGAGCGCGGTCATGATGAATTGCACCATCAGGGCGTGGTTGCCTGGACCCGCCCGCGGCCGCGCCCGAACGAGGCGAGCCTCGATGATCTCGTGCAGGCGGGACGTACGCTGTTCCTCGCCCTCGATGGGGTCACCGATCCGCATAATCTGGGGGCCTGCCTGCGCAGCGCCGATGCGGCGGGTGCCGCGGCGGTCATCGTGCCGCGGGATCACAGTGCCGCGCTGACGCCCGCGGCGGTGAAGACCGCCTCCGGCGCCGCGGAGAGCGTGCCGTTGATCGCGGTCGCCAATCTGGCGCGCACCCTGAGACACCTGCGTGACCAGGGCGTCTGGGTGATCGGGCTCGACGGCGAAACGCCGACGCGCCTCTATGACGTCGATCTGCGCCTGCCGACGGTACTGGTGTTGGGCGCCGAGGGCAGCGGCCTGCGCCGGCTGACCCGCGAGACCTGCGACCAGGTCGCCGCCATCCCGATGGCTGGCAGCGTAGCCAGCCTGAACGTCTCGGTAGCCGCCGGCATCGCCCTCTTCGAAGCCGTCCGCCAGAGGCGGTAAGGTGGCCGTAGGGTGGGCCAAGCGCAGCGGGCCCACCCTACGGCCACCGGGCCAAGCGCCGGTGGGCGCACCCCGTCCGGCTCGGGCACCGACACGGATTCATGGGTTCCCTCTGGTGGGCCCGCTGCGCTTGGCCCACCCTACGTCTGGCGCGCTCGGCGCTTGGCTTGGTGGTTTTGGCTTGTGTTGCACGGCCGCTTCGCCTATGCTTACCGGCTTTTCTCGCCATCTTCGGCGAGCCCTTGCCTCACCGACGGGTTTCGCCCGGACGGGAGGCGGTTACCCCGTGAGGAGTAGGACGCATGCGTCATTATGAAGTCGTGTTTCTGGTGCACCCGGACCAGAGCGAGCAGGTCGCCGGGATGATCGAGCGCTATCGCGGCTTGGTCGAGGCCCAGGAAGGTGTGGTGCACCGGCTGGAGGACTGGGGGCGCCGTCAGCTGGCCTACCCGATCCAGAAGCTGGTCAAGGCCCACTACGTGCTGATGAACGTGGAGGCCGGTGAAGAGGCGATCGAGGAGCTGGTCAGCGCCTTTCGCTTCAACGATGCGGTGCTGCGGCATCTGGTGGTCCGGATGGAAAAGGCCGAGACCGAGCCGTCCGCACTGGCCAAGGGGCGCGAGGAGGAAGACAGCGCCAAGGCACGGGGACGGCGTGACGATCGCCCCGACCGCGATGAGGACGAGGATGAGGAAGAAGATGTGCGCGTCCGCGCCTGACCCCTTCGTTCTGTGCGCTTCTTCCTGCCCGTCTTCAGCCCAATTTTCCAGGAGTAACTCCCATGGCCCGTTTTTCCCGTCGTCGTAAGTATTGCCGCTTCACCGCGGAAGGCATCGAGTACATCGATTACAAGGACCTGAACCTGATCAGGAACTTCATCACCGAGACCGGCAAGATCGTCCCCAGCCGCGTGACCGGCACCAGTGCCAAGTACCAGCGCCAGTTGGCCACCGCGGTGAAGCGTGCCCGCTTCCTGGCGCTGTTGCCCTACACCGACAACCAGATCTAGGCCCTGCCGGGCGCGGAGACGCCAATGCGGGTAGTGGCCGATTTTGCCATGCAGGGTCGCTGGCGGGCCGTCGGCGCCGTCGTGGCCCTGGGTGCGCTGGGTGTCTTCATTCCGCCCATCGCCATTCTTAGTGGCGCCGTCGTGGCCCTGGTCGCCCTGCGTCTGGGTCTGAGCCAAGCCGTCTTCGTCGCCGGCATCGGTGCCCTGATTCTGGGCGCACTGGTCTTTGTGATGATGGGGGCATCACCGGTACTCGGGGTGACCGGGGGCATTGCGCAATGGTTGCCGGTCGCGGCCTTGGCGGAGGTGTTGCGCCGATCGGTGTCCTGGTCGGTGACCTTGTCCGCCGCGGCGGCCGTCGCCGGCTTGCTGATCCTGATGGCCCGGGCCTTCGTGCCGGACCTGGAGCAGGCCTGGATCGGGGTCGGCATGCAGATGCTGGCACCCTTCGTGGAGGATGCCGAACTGGGCGCTGCGGATCTGGAGGCGGCATTGGCCGCGATCGCGCCGGTACTGACCGGACTGCTGGCCGGCATCCTGATGCTGAGCATGATCCTCAGCGTGGTGATTGCGCGTTATTGGCAGGCCCTGTTGTACAACCCTGGCGCCTTCGGGCCGGAGTTTCGCAGCCTGCAGATGGGGCGTACGCTGAGCATCGCGGTGGTCGTGCTGGCGTTGGCGGGGCAGTTTCTGAACCTGCCGATTGCGTTGGAGTTGGCTTTTATCCTCGGCGTGCTGTTCTTCCTCCAGGGTCTTGCGGTAATGCATGGCTTGACGCATGCGCAGAACATGAGCAGCTTCTGGCTGGTCGGCATGTATGTCCTGCTGGTGTTGGCATTGCCACAGATGTTCCTGTTGATCGTGGCCCTGGGCGTGATCGACGGCACGGTCCGGTTGCGGGAGCGCTGGGCCACCGATTCCAAAAGCCCGCCAGACTGACGTTGGCCGGCCTGATCGCAGACGGCCCTCAGCGCGCGGGCGGGCTGTGATGGGCGGGGCGGTTGTACCACAAGATAAAGAGCGCCGCGGACACTCCGTGTACACTTCGCTGCGACCAAGCTGGATTCATTTAACGCTTTACAGGAAAACCGAGATGGAAGTGATTCTGCTGGAAAAGATCGACAAGCTAGGCGGCCTGGGTGACAAGGTGCGTGTGCGGCCGGGTTATGCCCGCAACTTCCTGTTGCCCAAGGGCAAGGCCAAGTTTGCCACGCCGGAGAATATCGCCGAGTTCGAGGCCCGCCGCGCGGAACTCGAGCGTGCGGCCGCCGAGGCCATCGCCGGCGCCGAGGCCCGTGCGGAAAGCCTTTCCGGCATGGTCGTGGAACTCCGCGCCAAGTCCGGCGGCGAGGGCAAGCTGTTCGGGTCCATCGGCACCAACGACATTGCCGATGCGGTCTCGGCGCGCGGCATCCCGGTGGACAAGCGCGAGGTGCGCCTTCCCGATGGTCCGCTGCGCCACGCCGGCGAGTACGAGGTGGAGCTGCATCTGCATCCGGAAGTGAACGCTCAGATCCGCGTCATCGTGATCGGCGAAGAATGACCGGTTCCGGATCCCGGACCGATCGGGTCCGGGTCTCCGGATCGATGGCTCCCTCTGGTCGGCCATGACCCCGGGCTTTCGCGTCCCCCCACATTCCGTCGAAGCCGAGCAATCGGTGCTCGGTGGCTTGATGCTGGACAACGATGCCTGGGATCGCATTGCCGACCGCATCGGTGCCGACGATTTCTATCGGCATGATCACCGGCTGATCTTCCGCGCGATCGCTGCGCTGGCCGAGCGCAACGCACCCTTCGACATGGTCACCGTGGCCGAACAACTGCAGCAGGTTGCAGAGCTGAAGGATGCCGGCGGGCTGCCCTATCTCGGGGAACTGGCCACCCAGACCCCCAGCGCGGCAAACATCAAGGCCTACGCCGATATCGTGCGGGATCGTGCGGTGTTGCGCGCACTGATCTCTGTGGGCACCGAGGTCGCGGATTCGGCCTTCACCCCGGAGGGCCGGCCGACCCGCGAGCTGCTGGACGTGGCCGAGCAGAAGATCTTTGCGATCGCCGAGCGTGGCGCCCGCAGCACCCAGGGCTTTCGCGGCATGAAACCCCTGCTGACCGCGGCCGTGGAGCAGATCGAACACCTGTTCGAGACCAAGAGCGCAATCACCGGCATGGCCACCGGCTACCAGGACCTCGACGACCTGACCTCCGGGCTGCACCCGGGCGACCTGATCATCGTCGCCGGCCGGCCGTCGATGGGCAAGACCAGCTTTGCGATGAACATCGCCGAATACGTCGCGATGAAGACCTCGAAGCCGATCGCGGTCTTCAGCATGGAGATGCCCGGCGAGCAGATCGCGATGCGCTTGCTGTCGTCGATGGGGCGAATCAATCAACAGCGGTTACGGGCCGGCCGGCTCGAGGACAGCGACTGGCCTCGGCTGACCAGTGCGGTGTCGATGCTCTCCGAGGCCCCGCTGTTCATCGACGACACCCCGGCGCTGTCGCCGACCGAACTGCGGGCCCGCTCCCGACGTCTGATGCGGGAGCACAAGGGGCTGGGGCTGATCGTCGTCGATTACCTGCAGCTGATGCAGTCGCCCGGCTCACGGGAGAACCGCGCGACCGAGATCTCCGAGATCTCACGCTCGCTGAAGGCGCTGGCGAAGGAACTGCACGTGCCGATGATCGCGCTGTCGCAGCTCAACCGCTCGCTGGAGCAACGACCGAACAAGCGACCGGTGATGTCCGACCTGCGTGAGTCGGGCGCCATCGAGCAGGACGCCGACCTGATCGCCTTCGTCTACCGTGACGAGGTCTACAACGAGGACAGCCCGGACAAGGGCACCGCGGAAATCATCATTGCCAAACAGCGTAATGGCCCGATCGGGACCGTCCGGTTGACCTTCCGCGGCCAGTACACCCGCTTCGAGAACTACCATCCCGATGTCTATGGAGTCGGTGCCGAGGCGTGAGACGCGCCGCGACCATGCACCTCGACGGTGCCGCCCTGCGCGGGAACCTCGCGGTGGCCCGCCGGTTGGCGCCCGGGCGCCGCATCTGGGCCGTGATCAAGGCCGAGGCGTATGGCCACGGCATGCTCTGGGCGGCGCGGCAACTGGCCGCCACGGCTGACGGCCTGTCGGTCTCCTGCCTGGAAGAGGCGGTGGTCCTGCGCGAGGCCGGCATCACGGCGCCCGTGCTGGTGCTGCAAGGACCGCGCACAGCCGACGAGTGGACGCTGTGCGCGCAGCTGCGCGTGCAACCCGTGCTGCACGAAGCGGCGCAGCTGGCCGGGCTGCGCGCCTTCGCCGGCAACCTCCCCGGCCTCTGGATCAAACTCGACACCGGAATGCACCGGCTGGGTTTTCCACCCGAAAGGGCCCAGGCGCTGTTCGAGGCATTCCGGTCGCATCCGGCCGCCCGCCAGGGCCTGCACTGGATGACTCATCTGGCCTGCGCCGACCGTCCCGGGCACCCCCAGAACCGTACGCAGCTCGCGGCCTTTTCCGCGGCGTTATCGGGACTGCCCGGGGACCGCAGTCTGGCCAATTCCGCGGCCGTCGTCTCCGGTCTCGCCGCCGAGTCCCTACCGGAACCGGCCGACGAATGGCTTCGGCCCGGCATCATGCTCTACGGGCCGGGGCCGTTGGACGGCGTGGAAGGTCGGTTGCAGGGGCTGAAGCCGGTGATGACCGTGCAGGCCCCGCTGATCGCCATCCGGACCGTGGAGCCGGGCGCGTGCATCGGCTATGGCGCCACCTGGACCGCCCTGCGCCGGACCCGCCTCGGGGTCGTGGCGATGGGCTATGCCGACGGCTACCCGAGGCACGCCCCATCCGGAACCCCGGTGCGGCTGCACGGCCGGGAATGCCCGCTGATCGGCCGGGTCTCGATGGACATGCTGGAGATCGATTTGAGTGCCGTACCGGAGGCCGTGGTCGGGGATCCGGTCATGCTCTGGGGCGAGGGCCTCCCCGTGGAGCGCATCGCGGCCGCGGCCGGCACCATCAGCTATGACCTGCTCACCCGCGTCGCCGGACGCCTGCGGATCGCGTAGACCTTGACCTCGATCTTTAAAAAGCGCGGTAGAGCCGTGTGGGGTGTGCCCGGTCCGGACCGTAGATGGCCATGGATGGCCATCTTCGAGCGCTCATGGACGACTTGAGCGTGTCCGGACCGGGCACACCCCGCACGGCTCGGGCACGGCCACGGTGGGCCCGCTGCCCTTGGCCCACCCTGCGGGTCTAAGGTCGTACGGGTCCTGTTCAGTCCATGGGGCCGGGTCTGCGTCAGCGGCGTTTTGGTCGGGTGAACAGCGCCATGGATTCCACATGGGCGGTGTGGGGGAACATGTCCATGATGCCGGCAGCCTCCAGCCGGTATCCATGGTGCTGCACCAGCCGCTCGGCGTCCCGGGCCAGCGTCGCCGGATTGCAGGAGACGTAGAGCAGACGGGGAATCGCCCGCGCACCAAGGGCCTCGACGGCTGCGGCCGCCCCGGTGCGCGGCGGGTCCAGCAAGGCCAGATCGAAGGGCTCCTGCAGCCAGGGTGCGGCGTTCAGGCCCTCGTCATCCAGGTTCGCGCAGACGTAACGGGTGTTGGCGATGCTCTGGTGTTCGGCATTGGCCTGCGCCCGCGCGAGCATCCGGGCATCGCCCTCCACCCCCACCACCTCGCGCGCCCGACGCGCCAGCGGCAGTGTGAAGTTGCCCAGGCCGCAGAACAGATCCAGCACCCGGGACTCCGGGGTCACGGCGAGCAGATCCAGCGCCTGCAGCACCATCTTCCGGTTGATCGTTGGGTGCACCTGGATGAAATCCAGGGGTTCGAAGTGCACGCTGACGTCGAAGGCCGGGTGCCCATAGTGCAGGGCCGCCGCCGGCCCGGCATGAAACCCCACCGTATCCGGCCCACCCGACTGCAGGTGCACCTGCACGCCCTCGGCCTCGGCGTAGGCGGCGAGCTGCGCGCCATCGGCCGCCGACAGCGGCTGCAGGTGACGAAACACCAGGGCCGCGGTCCCGGCATCGTCGACCACCGCCTCGATCTGTGGAATGGACTCGCGCGCCTCGAGGCCATCGATCAGGCGACGCAGCCCCGCGATCCGCTGACCGATCGCCGGATGCAGCACCTGGCAGGATTCCATGTCGGCGAGGTAGCGGCCGGCCCGTTCGCGAAAGCCGACCAGCGTACCGCCCTTCTTGGCCACATACTTGACCCCCAACCGCGCGGTGCGCCGGTACCCAAGGGCCTCGGCCACCAGCGGTTCCAACTGCCGCTGCGGCGCGACATGCCCGATGCGCGCCAGCGTCTCGAACAGGTTGGCGGCCTTCATCCGTCGCTGGGCGTCGATGTCGGCGTGCATCAATCGACAGCCACCGCAGACGCCGAAATAGGCGCAGGACGGCTCGACCCGCTCCGGCGCCGGCACCAGGATCGTGTCCAGGTGCGCGGTGTCGAAATGGCGTTTGCGTCCCGTCTGCACCGCGCGCACCCGTTCACCCGACAGCGCACCGGCCACGAAACAGGCCTTGCCCGCACGCCGCCCGACGCCCTGCCCGTCCAGGGTCAGATCGTCGATGGTGAGCTCGAAGGGAGTCCGGTCGATGCTCATGGCTGCAGCCCCGCACCCGCGCCGTCCCAGGCGGCCAGGAATTCATCGAGGTGCGCCCGGCCGGCGGCCGCCAGATAGTCGTGCAGCTGACTCTCGCGCCGCTCCAGCGCCTCGAGGCTCAGGTGACCGCGCAGCCGCTCGAAACGCAGGTAGATCAAATAGGTGTTCAGCACGTCGTGTTCCACATAGTCGTGAATGCGGGCCCGATCGCCATCGCGCCAGGCCGGCCAGACCCGGCTCCCGTCCATGCCCAACTTGCCCGGAAAGCCGAGCAACGAGGCGATGGTGTCGAGCCCTGCGGTCGCTCGCATCTGATACGCGGCGAGCACGTCCATCAAATCGATATGACGCCAGTGAAAGCGACCAAGGTAATTGTTGTACCGAAAGCTGCGGTCCTCATCGCCCTGATCCCAGTAACGCGGCGCCTGGATCCCGTGCAGCAAGGCCCGGTAGTGCAGCACCGGTAGGTCGAAGCCACCGCCGTTCCAGCTGACCAGGGTTGGCGTGCGCTGCTCGATCACATCGAAGAACTGGCGCAGCAACGCGCCCTCGTCCTCGCTGTCGCGGCCGAAGGCGGAGAGCTTGATCTGCTCGCCGCCCTGATACAGCACTCCGATCGACACCACGCGGTGCAGCGGATGGGCGAGGAAGTCCGAGCCGGTCTTCAGCCGGCGCAAGGTGAACAATGCCTCGGCGACCTCGTTATCGGACAGGCCGTCGAAGTCGTGCAGGCGCCGCGCGCCATTGATGTCGGGAACGGTTTCGAGGTCGAAGATCAGGGCCGGGCCGTGACTCATGCCGGGTAGACGCCGGTGGAGATATAGCGGTCGCCGCGATCGCAGACGATCGCGACCACCAGCCCGCCCGGGGCCTCGGCCGCGACCTTCAGCGCGGCGGCCACCGACCCGCCGGAGGACACCCCGGCGAAGATGCCCTCCTCCGCGGCCAGGCGCCGCATCGTCGTCTCCGCCTCGAGCTGGGTGATGTCCAGCGTGCGATCGACCCGCGAGGCGTCGAAGATCGACGGCAGATAGGCCTTGGGCCAGCGCCGGATGCCCGGGATCGCGGCCCCCTCGGCCGGCTGCACACCGACGATCTGCACCCCCGGATCCTGTTCCTTCAAGTAGCGGGAGGTGCCCATGATGGTGCCGGTGGTCCCCATTGCCGCGACGAAATGCGTAACCGCACCCCGGGTGTCGCGCCAGATCTCCGGCCCGGTGCCGCGGTAATGGGCGTCCGAATTGTCCGGATTGGCGAACTGGTCGAGCACCCGGCCCTCGCCGGCATCGGCCATCTGCTGCGCCAGATCCCGGGCCCCCTCCATGCTCTGCTCGCGGGTGACCAGGATGATCTCGGCACCGAAGGCCCTCATCGCCGCGCGGCGCTCGGTGGACATGTTTTCCGGCATGATCAGGATCATCCGGTAGCCCTTGGTCGCCGCGACCATCGCCAGCGCAATGCCGGTATTGCCGCTGGTCGCCTCGATCAAGGTGTCGCCGGGCCGGATC
Source organism: Thioalkalivibrio sp. (assembly GCA_003555285.1). The sequence continues at coordinate 8,337 of PWGH01000310.1, read as the reverse complement.
TCGCCACGGGCCTCGGCCTGCAGGATCATGTTCAGCGCCGGCCGGTCCTTGACCGACCCCGCCGGATTGTCGCCCTCGAGCTTCACCAGCACCGTCGCCGGCAGCCCCGCCGCCAGCCGCTGCAGCCGCACCAGCGGCGTATTGCCCACACACTGCTCCAGCGTGCGGAACGATTCAGCATTCACTTTCTTCATACGCCAACAGTATACCGGACCCCGCCCTTTCCCCGAATTCTCGAAGGGTGGTCGTGTAGGGTGGGCCAAGCGCAGCGCGCCCACCATGGCCGTGCCCGAGCCGTGCGGGGTGCGCCCGGTCCGGACACGCTCAAGTCGTCCATGAGCGCTCGAAGATGGCCATCCATGGCCATCTTCGGTCCGGACCGGGCGCACCCCACACGGCTTCCCAACGTTGGGTGTAAACCAAAGGGCGTGCGGCCGGGGCTCGATCATCATGTAGGGTGGGCCAGGCGCAGCACACCCACCAACGCCGCATGGTGGGCCCGCTGCGCTTGGCCCACCCTACAAGGCTACCGGCGCAGGAAAGTCGCCGCCCTTGCCCTTCAATAAAAAAAAGATGATCCCGGTGGAGGGCGCAGCCCTGTTCGCGGGTGTTGGCCGCAGGAAAGCGGCCGTCAAGCCTACAGGGATGTATTCACGGCGTCCCGCGAACAGGGCTGCGCCCTCCACTGGGATCCATCCCTGCGGTCGTCAAGCCTACAGGGACGTATTCACGGCGTCCCGCCAACAGGGCTGCCACCTCCCCTGGGATCCACATTCCCTTCGAGGACGACGAAGGCTTGGGCGTAGTCGTGTTCGTCGCTGATGCTGAGGTGGATGTGCTGGACGCCCAGACGCTCGGCGGTGCGGGCGGCGGCACCGCTTAAGGCGAAGCCGGGGCGGCCGCGGGCGTCGTGGGTGACCCAGACCTCGTTGAGCCCCATGTCGGCGCCGACCCCGCAGCCGAGGGCTTTGGCCAGGGCCTCCTTGGCGGCGAACCGGCGGGCGATGAACCCCTCGGGGCGCAATGGCGGCACCTGGGCCTGTTCCTCGGGATGCAGCAGGCGCTGCAGCAGCCGCGAGCCGTGGCGTTCCAACAGCGACTGCAGACGCGCCACCCGAACCAGATCGGTGCCGATGCCCAGAATCATGAGGGCCGAATCACCCGTGCCGGGGCTTCGGCCCGCGCAGCGGTGGCTTCAGGCACCGTCAAGGCGGGCGCAGTCACGACGCGCGGCATCCAGGATGCTGCGCATGTGGCTGACGGCCTCCGGCAGACCGGTGAACAGCGCCCGGGCGATGATCGAGTGGCCGATGTTGAGTTCGTGGAACAACGGGTGGGCCGCGATCGGACGCACGTTTTCGTAATCGAGGCCGTGCCCGGCATTGATCACCAAGCCCATCTCGTGACCGACGCGGGCGGCCTCGAGCAGCTCGCGGAGGCGTTGGTCGCACGCCTGTGGCGTGCGGGCAATGGCGTAGGCGCCGGTATGCAGCTCGACCACTGGCGCGCCGATGGCCACGGCGGCCTCGAGCTGGCGCAGGTCGGGTTCGATGAACAGGGAGACTTCGATGCCGGCGTCACGCAGGGGCTGCACGAAGCGCTGCAGGCGCACGCGTTGGCCGTGGGCATCCAGGCCACCTTCGGTGGTCAGCTCCTCGCGCCGTTCCGGCACGATACAGCAGGCCTCGGGCCGTAGTTGCAGCGCGATCGCCAGCATGCCATCGGTGGCCGCCATCTCCAGGTTCAACGGTCGCACGAGACGCGGTTTGATGGTGAAGACGTCGTCGTCCTGGATGTGCCGGCGATCCTCGCGCAGGTGCAACGTGATGGAATCCGCGCCGCTGGCCTCGGCCAGGCGCACCGCGTGCAACAGGTCCGGGTACGGCGTGTGCCGTGCCTGACGGATGGTGGCGATATGGTCCAGGTTGACCCCCAGCCGCAGATGCCGGGGGTCGGAATGAGGGTCGGGGTGGAGTTCGGAAGGCATGGTCCGTGGTTTCCTGTCAGAGCAGACGCCGGGTCTGGAGCTTCCGGCCGTCCAGGTGTTCGTCGATCAGGCGACGCATGAAATCGCGCGCGCCCCGCTGGGCCGCTTCCGGCACGCTGTCTCCGCGGGCCAGCGCCAACAACGTCGCGCCGCTCACCGCGGCCGGTGTCTCCGAGGCGATGGACTCGCTAAGGCCCGTGTCCGGTCGGTAGCGATAATACGCCTCGGGGGCGAGCCCGGCATCGGCCACGTGCTCGAGCCCGGAATCCACGAACTCCAACAGCGACCATTCGGCCGTCCGCAACACGGTGTCGGGGCGGCCCGGTGCCAGCAGGCCGGTATAGGCGGTCTCCAGGATCGCCACCACGTCGCCGATCCGGGCAGTGCGGGGAAACAGGCTCAAGACCAGTTCATTCAGATACAGCGCACAGACCAGCGCGCGTCCGGTCAGCGGAAACACGCGCTGCTCCTCGCCGACGCTCAGGCTCGGCAGTTCACCGCGTCCGCGCCAGGCGAGTTCCAGCAGCACGAAGGACCGCAGGCTGCCGGCCCGCCCCCGCGCCAGCACAGCGACCCGGCCCGCATCCTGCGTCACCAGTTCCAGGATCCGACTGTTCTCGCGAAACGGCCGGGCATGCAACACGAAGCCGCGCACCAGCCGCCCGGATCGATCCTCACTCACCGATGCTCACCAATGTCGGGTTCACCGAGGCTCTTCGATGCCCAGATCCCGCAACGCTCGATTGCTCTGCGACCAGCCGGCCTCGACGCGCACCGTGAGGCGCAGCATGATCTTGCGCTCCAGCAGCACCTCCAGCTGCTCGCGCGCCGCCTGGCCGATGCGCTTGAGCATCTGCGCACCCTTGCCGATCACGATGCCCTTCTGGCTGTCACGTTCGACCAGGATCAGCGCATCGATGTGGGTGATGCCGGGCAGATCTTCCCAATCCTCGACCCGCACGGCCACCGCATAGGGGACCTCCTGGCCCAGGCGTTCGAGCACGGCCTCGCGAATCATCTCCTCGGCCCGGAACCGCTCCGGTCGGTCGCTCAACTGCTCCGGGTCGTACAGGAACGGACCCGCAGGCAGGTGCCCGCGCACCTCGTGCACCAGACCGTGGAGGTTCTTGCCGGTCTTGCCCGACAGCGGTACCACCGCCAGGAAGTCGTGTTCCCGGGTGCGGGCCTCGATGAAGGGCAGCAGCGCTGACTTGTCGGCGATCCGGTCGATCTTGTTGATCACCAGGATCGCCGGGCGGCTGGCCGCCTCGATGGCGCGCAGAATGTATTCGTCGCCGGCCTCGAACACCCCGGCCTCGACGATGAAGCAGACGATGTCGGCCTCGCCGAGCGCCTGCACCGCCGTCCGGTTCAGCACCTGGTTCATCAGGCGGCTGCGCTCCGGATCGATTCCCGGGGGGTCCATCAGCACGATCTGGTCCTGCCCCTGGGTCACGATACCCAGGATCCGGTTGCGCGTGGTATGCGGCTTGCGGGTGATTGCGGCCAGCTTCTCGCCCACCATGCGATTGAGCAAGGTGGTCTTGCCGACATTGGGGCGCCCGATCAGGGCCACCAGTCCGCAGTGGGTCGGTGCCTCGGGGCCGGCCGTTGTCGGTGCGTCGCTCATTGACTGCGCTCTCGTTGCAGGCGTTCCAGCGCGGCCTCGGCAGCCGCCTGTTCGGCGCGGCGGCGGCTCGCCCCGCGACCGCTTTGGGCCCAGGCGTGACCCGGCAGCCGGACCTCCACCTGGAATTCACGCTGGTGATCGGGTCCGGAGACCGCCAGCACCACATACGCGGGCAGCGCACCGCCGCGGGCCTGCAGAACCTCCTGCAGCCGGGTTTTCGGATCCTTCAAGGCATCGAGGCTCGGCAGGTCCTCGAGCCGGTCGGCATAGAGCTTCAGCACGAAGTCCCGGGCGGCCTCGAAGCCCGCCACCCGGTAACTCGCACCGATCAGCGCCTCCAGCGCATCGGCCAGGATCGACTCCCGCCGCTGTCCGCCGCTGACACGCTCGCCATGCCCCAGGTTCAGCGCACCCTCCATGCCCGATTGCCGCGCCCGTTCGGCCAACGCGCCGCGGTTGACCAAGGCCGCACGTAAACGGGTCAGGTCACCCTCCGAGGCCTCCGGGAGCCGCTCGAAGAGGGCGGCGGCGATCACCAGACCGAGGACCGCATCGCCCAGGAATTCGAGGCGCTCGTTGTGGCGGGCGCCGGCACTGCGGTGTGTCAGCGCCTGCGCAAGCGATTGGGCACCGCGCAGGGCCTCCGGCAGCAGGCTGCGGAAATCGGTGGGCGGCGCCGGCATCGGAGGCTCTGCGGACGGGGACGGCATGCGTCGGGTTTCCTCGGGAATCAAGGGGACAATACATCCCGGCGCGAGAACCGGGCCACCAGATCGAGGTTGCCCATGAATTCGCGGCGGACTTCATAGTTCAGAACCATGTATTTGGCACTGCCATCCTCCTCGAAGGTGACGTGCTCGCGCTCGACATTGTCGTAGATCGAATTGATCGAGAAACGCCGGCTGATGTCATCCCAGATCTGGCGCGGCGTGCGCTCGGCCGCACCGGGTGTGCTGGCGACTTCGATCATCACGCTGCGCACCGTCCAGTACTGCATGTACTCCTTGCCGATGGTCAACGCGAAGGTCCCCACCAACACCGCAAACACGAGAAGCACGATGATGGTGAGCCCCCCGGCTCCCTGCATCCGCTGCCTGGATGTCTTCATTGCTCACTCTCCCCCAAGAAATTCATGAACGTGCCGAAATCAATGGATTCTCTGGCCGACCCGGGAAAAGTCCCAGTGTCCACCCGCGTAGTCCCAATTCAACCAGACAAAGAGGGCCCGTCCGACCAGCAGATCCTCGGACACGAAGCCCCACATGCGGCTGTCGTTGCTGTTGTCCCGGTTGTCGCCCACCATGAAGTAGTGACCCTCGGGCACACGCACCACGCCGGCGAGCCCCGGGTTATCCTCCCACATCAGGATCTCGTGCGGGTCGTTGCCGAGGTGCTCCCGATACCGCAGCGCCCCGGTCATCACGCGTCCGGAGCCCACCCCCTCGTAGGGGCCGAGCAATTCCAGCGGCTGCGCCTCGCCGTTCACGAACAGGGTGCGATCACGAAACTCGATGCGATCGCCGGGGGTACCGACCACCCGCTTGATGTAGTCCTCGGCCGGATTCTGCGGGTACTTGAACACCGCGACGTCACCGCGTTCGGGTCCGGCCCGCTCCCAGAGCACGGTGCGCGTGACCGGCAGCCGGAGCCCGTAGGACGACTTGCTGACCAGGATGAAGTCCCCGACCAGCAGGGTCGGCATCATCGACCCGGACGGAATCCGGAAGGGTTCGGCGACGAAGGAACGCAGCACCAGAACGGCCAACAACACCGGAAAAAAGGACCGGGCGTAATCGACGAACCAGGGCAGCCGCTCGCGCCGCTCCGGGCTCAAGCCGCGGCGCACAATGATCCAGCCCAGCCAGATCACGCCCGAGGCCAGCGTCGCCAACACCAGGATCAGCTCGAGGCTGAATGTCATAACATACCCTTTATCGGCCTGTGTACCAGAGAGTGGAGCGCTACTTGTCGCCGGTGGACAGCACGGCCAGAAAGGCCTCCTGCGGCACATCCACCCGACCGATCTGCTTCATGCGTTTCTTGCCCGCCTTCTGCTTTTCCAAGAGCTTGCGCTTGCGGCTGACGTCGCCGCCATAACACTTGGCGAGCACGTTCTTGCGCAGGGCCTTGACCGTCGAGCGGGCAATCACCTTCGAACCCACGGTGGCCTGGATCGCGACCTCGAACATCTGCCGCGGAATGATGTCACACATCCGCTCGGTGAGTTCGCGCCCCCGGCTCTGGGCCTGATCCCGATGCAGGATCACCGACAGCGCATCGACCCGCTCGGTGTTGATCAGGATATCGACCCGCACCAGCGGGGCGGCCTGGAACCGCAGCGGCTGATAGTCGAAAGAGGCATAGCCCTTGGTCGCGGACTTCAGGCGATCGAAGAAATCCATCACCACCTCGGACATCGGCATCTCGTAGGCCAGCGCCACCTGCCGGCCCATGTACTGCATCTTTGTCTGCACGCCGCGCTTTTCCACGCACAGCGTCATCACCGCGCCCACGTATTCCTGGGGGGCCAGGATATTGGCGAGGATGATCGGTTCGCGCACCTCGGCAATCTCGTTCGCCGGCGGCAATTCCGAAGGGTTATGCACCGGCAGCACCTCGCCGCTGGTCTTCAACACCTCGTAGACGACGGTAGGGGCGGTGGAGATCAGGTTCAGGTTGTACTCGCGCTCCAGGCGCTCCTGCACAATCTCCATGTGCAGCATGCCCAGGAACCCGCAGCGAAACCCGAAGCCCAAAGCCTGCGAGGTTTCGGGTTCGAAATGCAGCGCCGCATCGTTCAGGCGCAGCTTGTCGAGCGCCTGGCGAAAGTCGTTGAAGTCCTCGGCACTGATCGGAAACAGCCCGGCGAAGACCCGCGGCTGGATTTCCTTGAAGCCCGGCAGCGGCGCGGTGGCCGGCTTCTGGGCATCGGTGAAGGTGTCGCCGACCTTCGCTCCGGTGATGTCCTTGATGCTCGCGATCACATAGCCGACCTCGCCGACCTCGAGAAAGGGCTTGTCCAGCGGCTTCGGCGTGAAGACGCCGACACGATCGACCTCGTAGGCCCGACCCACCGACATCGCGATGATGCGGCGTTTGGCGTACAGCCGACCGGCCTTGACCCGCACCAAGGCCACCACGCCGAGGTAGTTGTCGTACCAGGAATCGATCACCAGCGCCTGTAACGGGGCCTCGGCGCTGCCCTCGGGCGGCGGAATCCGGCGGACGATCTCTTCCAGCAGCTCGGCGATGCCGACCCCGGTCTTCGCCGAGATCCGAATGGCGTTGGTCGCCTCGATGCCGATCACGTCCTCGATCTCGGTGGCAACGCGGTCGGCATCCGCGGCGGGCAGGTCGATCTTGTTCAGGACCGGCACGACCTCCAGCCCCTGATCGATGGCGGTGTAGCAATTGGCGACACTCTGCGCCTCCACACCCTGGGAGGCATCGACCACCAGCAGGGCCCCCTCGCAGGCGGCGAGCGAACGCGACACCTCGTAGGAGAAGTCGACGTGGCCGGGGGTGTCGATGAAGTTCAATTGGTAGCGCTCGCCATCGGCGGCGTCATAGTACAGCGAGACGCTCTGCGCCTTGATGGTGATGCCGCGCTCGCGCTCGAGATCCATCGAATCGAGCACCTGCTCGGACATCTCGCGCTGGGCCAGGCCACCACAGACCTGGATCAGGCGATCGGCCAGGGTGGACTTGCCATGATCGATATGCGCGATGATGGAAAAATTACGGGTCAGTCGGGTTTCAGTCATTCCGGCTCAGCTCATCGATCAGTGCCACCGTATCGAGGAAATGGCAACAGAGGATCTCGCCGTCCACCGCCAGCACCGGGACCTTGGCATTGAAACGCGCCGCCAGGCCTGCATCGTCGTCGATGTCGATACGCTCGAGCGCGAAAGTATACCGGCTTTCCAGCGCCGAGAGTTCCGCGGCCATCAGCTCGCACAGGCCGCAGCCCTCGCGGTGATACAACGTGAGCCGGGGTGTGCGTGCCCTCGGGCCTGAACCGGAGAGGGGGCGCTGGCCGGCGCCAGCGCCAGCCCCGTTCAGGACCATGCAGCGAACTCCATCATCACGGACAGGACTCCGAAGCGGCCGGCGGCGTCAGCCATCGTCCGCCGGGCAGGGGCCGGATCATGCTGGATCCAGCCTCATGAGTTCGGCATGCGCAGCGCCATGAACACCGGGTTCCCGTCGCGATGGATTAGCACCGGCACCGAACGACCCGCGGGGGCGGCATCCGCCAGGGCCTCGAAGGTTTCCGTGGAGTCCACGGACTCGCCGCTCATCTGCACGATCACGTCGCCGGCCTCGATGCCGGCGGCCCGCGCCGGATTGCCGATGACCTCGACGACCCGGATCCCGACGCCGTCCAGACCCCGTGCCGTGCGCTCCTCGGCGCTCAGGGGCTCGAGCTGCATGCCGAGCAGGCTCTGGGGCTGCGCCGGCGTGGCTGGCGCGCTGCCGGCACGGGCACTGGCGATGTCCTCGGGCAGGGCCTCAATGGTCACGACGATGGTCTGTTCCTCGTTACCGCGGCGTATGTTCACATTTACCTGCGACCCGACCGGCGTGCGACCGACGATCGGCGGCAGCGCGCTGGAGCGCGGCACCTCGATGCCGTTGAAGCGCAGGATCACGTCTCCGGTGCGCAAACAGGCCTTCTCGGCCGGGCTGTTCGCCTGCACCTGCGCCACCAGTGCGCCGG
>PWGH01000215.1 GCA_003555285.1 Thioalkalivibrio sp. | reverse complement strand
CGGGTCGGCGGTGCACCCAGGTGCACCCGCCGCCACATAAACGGCCCAAAGTATAACCCACCCTGGCCGCTGTCAACGCAGCCGGAACCCACAGCGGACGCTTGCCGTGCCGGGACGATGCCCTTATTTTGGCCGCATGCAATTTACCCAGATCACCACCGATGAGCAGAACCTGATCACGCACTGTGCGCCGGATCATGTCGCGGTGAATGGCGTGCGCCATGACCAGAGCCTGATCGTGCGCCCGGGGCGTCTGCTACCGGCCTGGCCGGTTGCCGGCATCGAGGCACTGAGCGTGGAGGCCTTGGACTGGATTCAGGCCGATCCGCCGGAAATCCTGTTGCTGGGAACGGGGACGCGCCAAGTCTTTCCAGAGCGCCCGCTGTGGCGGCGTCTGCGCGCCGCGCCCTGGGGGTTGGAGATCATGGACACCGCCAGCGCCTGCCGCACCTACAACCTGATCATGGCCGAGGGCCGTGCCGTTGCCGCCGCGCTGATCCTCGACGGCTGAATCTCTTGGGAAGCGCTGAATAAAGCCATCCTGGCTTTCTCAGCGCACGCTGCGCTGCAAATGCGATTTGCAGCTTGCTTCAGAATCAACCACCTGCGGTGGTCGATTCTGGCGGCACGTCCTTGTGCCGCAGGGAACCGCCGATAAATCAGCGCTTCCCTAGAACGGGTCTTCGCCTCAGGGGCGCGGCAGCAGCACGTCCTCGGACAGGCCGCGGCTCTTCAGTAGCCGCCGCAAGCGCTTCAGGGCCTCCATCTGGATCTGCCGGACCCGCTCGCGGGTCACGCCGATCTCGGCACCCACCTGCTCCAGCGTCGAGCGCTCGAAGCCGTGCAGCCCGAAGCGCCGCACCAGCACCTCGCGCTGCTTCTGATCGAGCTCCTCCAGCCAGGCGGCCACCAGATTTCGGATGTCCTCGTCCTCGAGCAATGCAGACGGGCCGGCCGAGGTTTCGTCCGGCAGGATCTCGGTCAGGGAGCGGTCCCCGTCCGGCCCGACGGCGACATCGATGGAGGTGGAAGGCTCGGACATCGCGCGCAGGCGCTGAATCTCGCCCACCGGCTTGCCGAGACGGCTGGCCAGCTCGTCCTCGGTGGGATCGCGTCCGAGCTCCTGCATCATCCCGCGCGCCACCTTGTTCTGCGAGCGCAGTTCCTTGCTGACGTGCACCGGGATCCGGATGGTGCGCGCCTGATTCATCAGCGCCCGTTCGATGGTCTGTCGAATCCACCAGGTGGCATAGGTGGAAAAACGAAAACCGCGCTCGGGGTCGAACTTCTCCACCGCGTGCATCAACCCGAGATTGCCTTCTTCGATCAAGTCCAGCAGCGCCAAGCCGCGGTTCATGTACCGGCGGGCAATCTTCACCACCAGGCGCAGATTGCACTCGATCATCCGCTGCCGGCCCTTGGAATCGCCGGCGCGCGCCAGGCGGGCGTAGTACACCTCTTCCTCGGGGGTGAGCAGCGGTCGGAATTCGATGTCGCGAAGATAGAGTTGAATCGCGTCCAACTCCGCGGTACCGGCGTCGCGCGTGAGGCGCCGGGTGGCCACCACCGGCGGGGATCCCACCTCCAGGGGCAGGTCGCCATCCTGGCGATCGTCCTGCACCTCCTCGTCGACCTCGATGTCCTCTTCGGTCTCCGGATCTTCGGAATCGATCGCCTTTATCGCGTCGGGTTCAGGCGGACCCTCCAGGGCGGAACGGGTCCGCGCGGACGGTTCGGCGATGCCTACGGGATTCGACAAGTCGTACTCCATCGGCTTCAGGGATTGATTCTGTGCGGGCATAACCAGAACTTCTCCATCGCGACGCCAGTCATCCACCGTCGACCTCTATCGTCGGGGAAGGTGACGCGTGGGATCGACAGGAGCGCCGTCAACCCGAATTTCAAAGTGCAACAACGGTCGATCCGCTCCGGAATCCCCGAGTTGCGCGATCCGCTGGCCGGCCTGGACACGTTCGCCTTCGCGCACCAGGAGTTCCTCGTTGTGCCCGTAGGCACTGATGAAGCGACCATCGTGTTTGATGATGATAAGCCGGCCATAACCGACCAGTCCACTCCCGGCATACACCACCTCCCCACCCGCGGCCGCACGGACCGGGTCGCCACGCCGCCCGCCGATCGCGATTCCTCGACGCGTCGTGGCACTGTTGGAGAAGGCCCGGAGGACCGGACCGTCGGCAGGCCATTGCCATTGCAACTGCCCATCGGTGGCCGGTGCGCCCGAGGCCGTGCGCACCGGCTCGGTGCGGACCGGCGCTGCCGCCGCGGGTTCCCGCGACGGGGCGGGACCGCTCCCAGCGGTGGGTGCCGCCGCGGTCCGGGTGGTCTCGGCCGGGGCCGACACGGTCCGGGTCGGCAATGCCGCCGGGGGGTGACTCGGAGCGCTGACGGGTGCGGGTGCAGATCGAGTAGCCGGTACGGACGACGGTGCGGGCGCTGCGCCGGCGAGCCGCAGACGTTGCCCCGGATAGATCAGATACGGCGGAGCAATGGCGTTGCGACGCGCCACGTCACGCCAGTCCAGACCGTGCCGAAGGGCGATGCGGTACAGGGTATCGTCGCGCTGCACCACATGGGTGCCGACATCGGTCACGAGCGTTGAACTGCTCGGGGGTGCCGGCGCCCGGGCCACGCAGCCGGTCAGGGCCACCATCAGCAGTCCCAGGACAATCCCCGAAAGAACAGGACCGCAGCGCATCAATCCACGAACATCATGACGATCATCGCCGCCACCAGCAGCACCACCGAAAGCCAACCCAGCCGTTCCATGTAGGGGCGCAGGTAGCGGTCGGCCTGCGGACCCAGCCAGGCCATCAGCAGCCCCACCGCAAAGAAGCGCGCACCCCGCCCCAGCACCGACGCCAGCACAAAGGGCAGCAAGGGCATGGCCAAGGCACCGGCAGTGATGGTGAAGAGCTTGTAGGGAATCGGAGAGAAACCGGCGATCAGCACCACCCAGACGCCCCAGACCGCAAACCACTCCTGGGCCTGCAGCAGGCTGTCGCCATGGCCAACGTCGACAATCCACGGGGAGACCAGTTCGAAGGCGAGCGCGCCGATCAGATAGCCGAGCAGCCCCCCGAGCACGGAGAACAACGTGGTCAGCGCCGCCAACCGCAGGCCCTCGCGCGGACGCGCCGCCGCCATCGGGGCCAGCATCACATCCGGTGGTACCGGAAAAAACGACGATTCGGCAAAGGACAACGCCGCCAGATACCGCGGCGCATGCCGATGCCGGGACCAGTTCATCACCCGGTCATACAGGGGCTCGAAGAGCTTCATTGTTCGGCGCCCGACAGCATCGGAACGAAACACACAGGATCCAGAATATCCCGCACGTAGGCCTCCTCGGTATGCGTGTAGCGCACCAGTTGCTGGCGCCCGTCGAGGCCCTCGACCGGCGCCACCAGACGGCCACCGGGCGCCAGTTGCGTCAGCAGGTCGTGCGGTACTTCCCGCGGGGCCGCGGTCAGCAGGATGCCGTCGAAGGGCCCCTTTGCGGCCCAGCCCACCGCGCCGTCCGCGTGGCGCAGGCTGACGTTGTTGATCTTCAGGCGGCTGAGCAATTCGCGCGCACTGCGGCTCAGGGCTTGGATGCGCTCGACCGAATACACCCGCTCGACCAGATGCGCGAGCACGGCCGCCTGGTAACCGGATCCGGTGCCGACCTCCAGCACGGTGCGCAACGCCCCCCCTTCGCGCAAGGCCGCCGTCATGTGCGCGACGATGAAGGGCTGCGAGATCGTCTGTTGATACCCGATCGGGAGCGCGATGTTCTCGTAGGCGCGATGCACCAGCACCTCCTCGACGAACAGGTGACGCGGCACCTGGCGGATGGCCTCCAGCACCCGGGCATCCGCGATGCCGAGTTGGGACAACTGCAGGACCAGCCGATCGCGGGCACGGCGCGAGGTCAGGCCCGCCCCTTCGAGATCAAGCACCACTCATGTCTCCTTCCAACCAGCGCCCGACGGTGTCGATGGCCTCGAACTGGGTCAGATCGACCTGGATCGGGGTCACCGAGACGAAACCCTCGCGCACGGCGAAGAAATCGGTACCGGGACCGGCATCCTGCTCGGTGCCGGAGGGACCGACCCAGTAGATCGGGCGCCCGCGCGGGTCCGTCGTCGCCACCACCGGCTCCGACTTGTGGCGATGCCCCAGGCGCGTGGCCTGAACTCCGCGGATGGCCTCGATCGGCAGGTCCGGCACATTCACGTTGAGGATGGTGGCCGCGGGCAACGGAATGTGGTGCAGCCGGTCGAGCAGATTCAGTACCACCCGCGCCGCGGCGTCGTAATTCTCCATCCGCGGCCCGAGCAGCGAGACCGCGATCGCGGGCAGGCCGAGAAAGCGTCCCTCCATCGCGGCCGCGACGGTGCCGGAATACAGCACATCGTCGCCCATGTTCGCACCCGCATTGATCCCGGAGATCACCAGATCCGGTTCCCGCTCCATCAGCCCGGTGATCGCAAGGTGAACGCAATCGGTCGGTGTGCCGTCCACGCCCATGTCGCCGTTGTCGAAGGTCTGGACCCGTAGCGGATGCACCAGCGTCAGGCTGTTGCTGGCCCCGCTGCGATCCCGGTCGGGCGCCACGACCTGCACCTGTGCGATCGTGCGCAGGTGTCTCGCCAGGCACTGAATGCCCGGGGCGTGGATGCCGTCATCGTTGCTGACCAAGATACGCATAGGCGAACAAACAGAAAGGGAAGGCGCCTAATATACTGGAAACCGCGCAGCACGCACCCGCTGCAGCACCCAATCAGCCGGGGATCACCGATGGAAACCGACGACGACCCCAACGACGTCCAGCATTTCCTGCGCGCCATCGGCGAGGTGCGGCGGCTGGAACACGATCAGGCGGAACTGCGCCTGCCCGCTCCCCGCGTTCGCGCGCGGGTGCGGCGCAAAGACGATGAGCAGGCGGTCCTGGCCGATCTGCTGAGCGATCCGGTGAACGCCACCGACCTGCAGCCGGGCGACGAACTGCGCTTCGTCCGCCCCGGGGTCGGCCGCCGGGTCTTCCGCAATCTGCGCCGCGGACACTACCGGGTGCAGGAAGAACTCGATCTGCACGGGCTGTTCGCCCACGAGGCCCGCAGCGCATTGGTGGAGTTTCTGAATGCGGCCCGCATCGACCGCCACCTCTGCGTGCGCGTTGTCCACGGCAAGGGCCTGCGCTCCCGGCAGCAGGGCCCGGTCCTGAAGGGCCTGGTGGATCACTGGCTGCGCCAACGCGACGAGGTGCTGGCCTTCTGCTCCGCCGTACCGGCCGACGGCGGTACCGGTGCCGTCTACGTACTCCTGAAACGCCCCCTCCCCCAGCGTTCCTGAAACCAGCGTCACCGGCCCGTACCGCAGCCCAGGGAAAGTACGGCCATCTTTACAGACGAGAAACAATCGTCTTAGTCTGCTTGCAGGGCGTGTCCACAATTCCCCAGATGGGGCGTCAGCCCGATGGCGCCTCGCACCGGCCGAGGGTGGTGATATCCGGGTCGATATCGCGGCACCCGCGGTTGCGCGCCGTCTGTTTTCGATGCAAACTATGTACAATAATTATACGTCGTTGGGCGTCCGTCGTAACGAGACGTCACAACGCCCCCCACCGATGAGGGCTGCTGTCATGACCAAATGGAATCTTGTTCCCCTGTCGCTTGCGCTCCTTCTGGCCGCCCCATCTCAGGCCAAAGAGGTCCCTGCCGACGACGTCGAGGCCCGGATCGCCGCCAGCCAGGCGGCCATTCAGACCTTCGGCTCCACGCTGCAGGCCCATCTGCAGACCGCGATGCAGGAAGGCGGTCCGCTGCAGGCCATCGAAGTCTGTCAGCAGGTCGCACCGGGCATTGCCGACGAGATCTCCGCGGCCACCGGCTGGTCGGTCGGCCGCACCAGCCTGCGCTTGCGCAATCCCGACAACGCACCCGACGAATGGGAGCGGACGGTCTTGCAGGACTTCGAGCGCTTGCAGCAGGCCGGCCAGCCGGCGGCCGAACTGACCCGCCACGAGGTGTTCGAGCAGAACGACGAGGCGGTATTCCGGTACATGCGTGCCATTCCTACCGCCGGCCTGTGCCTGACCTGTCATGGCGAACCCAGCGGCGATATCCAGCACGCACTGGAGCGGCTATATCCGGCGGATGAGGCCACCGGTTACAGCGAAGGCGAGGTGCGCGGCGCGTTCACGGTGATCCAGCGCATGTAAACGCGTCTGTGTTACCTTTTATCCCGTCGAAAGGCCCCGCGCGGGGCCTGTACCCGCAGCTGGCCCCCGCCTGGAACCGACGGAACATGACCCGAACCATCGATGCAGAGTTGCTCGCCCTTGCCGTGGATGCGTCGAACGACGGGGTGGTCATTGCCGAACAGGAAGGCCAGGACAACATCCTGATTTACGTGAACCCGGCCTTCGAGCGGCTGACCGGTTACACCGCCGATGAGATCCTGTACCGCGATTGCCGTTTCCTGCAAGGTTCGGACACCGACCAGGACGGGGTTCACCAGATCCGCACGGCCCTGGACGCCGATCACGCGTGTCGGGTCGTACTGCGCAATTACCGCAAGGACGGATCCCTGTTCTGGAACGAGTTGTCGATCACGCCGGTGTTCAACGACGAGGACCAGCTGACCTACTACATCGGAATCCAGAAGGACATCACGGAACGGATCACCGCCGAGGAACGCGCCCGGCGCGCGGAACAGGCGCTGGCGCACGAACGCGGCATCACAGCGCCGGACCCCGACCCAGCACCCGACATCAAGCCCTGAGGGCTGCCGCCGGATCGATCCCG
>PWGH01000275.1 GCA_003555285.1 Thioalkalivibrio sp. | reverse complement strand
GCCGGCGGTGTCGACCAGCAGCACGTCCTTCACCTCGCGGCGGGCGCGCTCGACGGCACCGCGTGCGATATCTTCCGGGCGCTGACTGCCATCGCTGGGATAAAAGCTGACCTCGACCTGCTCCGCGAGGGTCTGCAACTGCTGGATGGCCGCGGGTCGATACACGTCGCAGCTGACCACCGCGACGTTCTTCTTCTCGCGCTCGCGCAACAACCGCGCGAGCTTGCCGATGCTGGTGGTCTTGCCCGCGCCCTGCAGGCCGGCCACCAGCACGATGGCGGGTGGTTGGCTGGCCAGGTTCAGACCGGTGCCGGTGCCGCCCATCACCTGGGTCAACTCGTCGTGAACCACCTTGATGAAGGCCTGGCCGGGCGTCAGGCTGCCGATGACCTCCTTGCCCATGGCCTTCTCACGGACATCGGCAATGAATTCCCGCACCACCGGCAGGGCCACGTCGGCCTCGAGCAGGGCCATGCGCACTTCGCGCAGGGCCTCCTGAATATTCTCCTCGGTCAGGCGCGCCTGACCCTTGAGGCGTTTGACCGTGGCCTGGAGGCGACTGGAAAGACCGTCGAACATGGTGACTCCTGGTGGGCGGGTACCGTCGGCAGGGCCACCGACAAAAAGGCCGTCGACAAAAGGATGGCCGGGACGCCGCATCAAATCCGTACAGTATAATCGACCCCGCGCGGTAATGAATCCGGACCCGGCAATGAACCCGGACCGGCAAGGGAATCCCGGCACGGCGGGGATCCCCTACCCCGCGTCCGGTGCATTATCGACCCGATGCGTGGATAATCGTGCGCCATGAGCACTGTTGTCGGCCTCCTCGCTATTCTCCTCTACCTGTTCACCACCGGATACCTGGTGGTTTCCGCGCGTCACCAGTCACCGCAGGCGGCGCGCCCACAAGGGCCCCTGGTGGCCTGGGCCCTGGCCCTGATCGTGCATCTGGGCGCGCTGTCGCAACTGGTGATGACCGATATCGGCCTGAATCTCTGCCTCGGCAATGCCATCGCAGCCTCGCTGTGGCTGGTGGCGCTGCTGCTATGGGTGGCCGCGCTGCGTCACCCGCTGGCGAACATGGGCGTGATTGTGTTGCCCTTGACCGCCCTGGCCCTGCTGGTCGCGCTCACCTGCGACGACACCCGGCGGGTGGCATTGACGCCCTATGTCGAGATCCACATCATGCTGGCGGCGCTGGGCTGGGCGTTTCTGGCGCTGTCCACGGTGCAGGCCGCGGTGATGACCGCCCAGCACCGGGCCCTGCACGACCACCACCACACCCGCGGTATCGTGCGCCATCTTCCGCCGCTGTTTTCGATGGAGTTGTGGCTGTTTCGCATGATCTTCGTCGGCTGGATCTTCCTGACCCTCAGCCTCGCCAGCGGCATGGTGTTCCTCGAGGACCTGTTCGCGCAGCACCTGGTGCACAAGAGCGTGCTCTCGATCCTGGCCTGGATCATGTTCTCGGTGCTGCTATTCGGCCGCTGGCGCTTCGGTTGGCGCGGCTCCCGTGCATTGGCCTGGACTTCGGGCGGCTTCGTGAGCCTGGTGCTCGCCTATTTCGGATCCAAGCTGGTGCTCGAGGTCATCCTGCAACGCGTCTGATGCCCGGCATTCCCGGGCCCCACGAAGCCCCTGATCACGACCACTGCCACCGGTACGGAACCGCCCCTTGCAAGAGATTCCCATAACCGCGCTGTTCGGCGTCCTGTTCTTGCTGTTCCTGTTCTCCGCCTTCTTTTCCGGGTCGGAGACGGCCCTGATGGCGTTGAATCGCTACCGGATGCGGCACAAAGCCAAGCAGGGGCATCGGGGTGCGGTGCTGGCGGCGCGCCTGCTGGAGCGCCCGGACCGGCTGATCGGACTGATCCTGCTGGGCAACAACTTCGTCAACATCCTGATCACCCAGATCGCGACCTTCATCGGCTGGCGCCTGTTCGCCGATACCGGCGTCGCCATCGCCACCGGGCTGCTGACGCTGGCGCTACTGATCTTCGCGGAGACGGCGCCAAAGACCGTCGCCGCGTTGCACAGCGAACGCATCGCCTACCCCGCCGCCTGGGTCTACAGCGGGTTGTTGCGGGTACTGTGGCCGGTGGTCTGGGTGATCAACCTGCTCGCGAACGGGGTGCTGCGCCTGCTCGGAATCCGCATGGACGATCGTCAGCGCGCCAGCCTGACCACCGAGGAACTGCGCACCGTGGTCGCCGAGGCTGGACCGCTGATGCCGGCCAAGCACCAGCGCATGCTGATCAACCTGCTGGACCTGGAACGGACCACGGTCGAGGACATCATGATCCCGCGCAACGAGATCGTCGCACTCGATCTGGACGAAGACTGGAACGACGTGCTGGAACAGATTCTGAGCGGCAGCTTCACCCGGCTGCCGGTGATCGAGGGCGAACTCGACCGGGTGCTCGGCTTCGTGCACGTGCGCGACCTGCTGGCGCTGATCCATCGCGAGGCCTTCGGACCCGACGACCTGCGCCAGGCGATCAGCCCGCCCTATTTCATTCCCGAGGGCACCGCGTTGAACCGTCAGCTGATTCACTTTCAGCGCGAGAAGCGCCGGATCGGGCTGGTCGTCGACGAATACGGCGACATCGAGGGCCTGGTGACACTGGAGGACCTGCTGGAAGAGGTGGTCGGGCAATTCACCACCGACTCGCCGACCATGGCCGATGACATCCTGCCCCAGGCCGACGGCAGCGTGGTCGTCGACGGCGGTATCCACCTGCGCGAACTCAATCGCTCGCTCGGCCTGAACCTGCCCCTGACCGGCCCCAAGACCCTGAGCGGCCTGATCGTCGAAACCCTGGAGCACATCCCGGAGGCCCCGGTGAGCGTACGCATCGACGACGTGGTGCTGGAGATCGTCCAGACCAAGCGCAACACCATCCGCACCGTCCGCATCCTGCCGCCCGAAGGACGGGACGCAAAGGCGATCCCCTGATGGCGCGGGCCACCTGATGGCGCGGGCGAAGACGCAATACGTGTGCCGGGAATGCGGCGCCGTCAGTTCCAAATGGGCCGGGCAGTGCGGTGACTGCGGCGCCTGGAACAGCCTCGAGGAACTGCAGGCGAGCGTAACGGCGCAGGGCCCGCGCGGCGGCGGGTATGCGGGGGAAGCCGCGCGCATCACGCGCCTGAAGGACGTTCCGGTCGCGGCGATCCCGCGCGTATCCACCCGAATCTCCGAACTCGACCGTAGCCTGGGCGGCGGACTGGTGACCGGCTCGGTGGTGCTGATCGGCGGCGATCCGGGCATCGGCAAGTCGACGCTGCTGCTGCAGGTGCTGGCGATGCTGCCCGCGGACCACACGTTGTACGTGACCGGCGAGGAATCCGCGCAACAGATCAGCCTGCGCGGCCATCGCCTCGGCCTCGACGTCGCCGAACTGCGCGTGCTCACCGAGACCCAGGTGGAAAACATCATCGCCACCTGCGAGCGCGAGCAGCCGCGGGTGCTGGTCATCGACTCAATTCAGACGCTGTACACCGCTGCGCTGCAATCGGCGCCGGGGTCGGTCTCGCAGGTGCGCGACAGCGCCGCGGCGCTGGTGCGGCTGGCCAAGCAGCGCGGGATCATCGTGATCCTGGTCGGCCACGTGACCAAGGACGGCCAGCTCGCCGGCCCCCGCGTGCTCGAACACATGGTCGATACGGTGCTGTATTTCGAGGGTGACCCCGGCGGGCGCTACCGGATGCTGCGCGCGGTGAAGAACCGCTTCGGCGCGGTGAACGAACTGGGCGTCTTCGTGATGCAGGAGGACGGCCTGAAGCCGGTCGCGAACCCCTCGGCGATCTTCCTGTCCCGGCACCAGCGCCCGGTTTCCGGCAGCGTGGTGATGGTGACCCGCGAGGGCACCCGGCCGCTGCTGGTCGAGGTGCAGGCGCTGGTGGCCGAAAGTCACGCCCCGCAGCCGCGCCGGGTCACGCTGGGGCTGGAACAGAACCGGCTGATCATGCTGCTGGCCGTTCTCAGCCGCCACGGCGGCATCACGTTGTTCGATCAGGACGTGTTCATCAATGTGGTCGGCGGCGTGCGGGTGTCGGAGACCGCGGCGGATCTGCCGATGCTGCTGGCGGCGCTGTCGTCGTTGCGCGACCGGCCGCTGGGGCTGGACCTGGTGTGCTTCGGCGAGGTTGGACTGTCCGGCGAGGTCCGACCGGTGCCCAATGGCGAGGAACGCCTGGCCGAGGCGGCGAAACACGGGCTGACCCGCGCGATCATTCCCGCCGGCAACCGCATCCGCAAGCGTCAGGGCGGCATCGAGATCCATGCCGTCGAGCACCTCTCCGAGGCGCTGGACCTGCTCTAGCGCCCGCGGTTCGGCGCGCTGTTCAAGGCGTGGTTCAGTTCGCCGGGGCCAGATCCGCAGCCAGGGAGTCACGCATTGCCGGGGCCACCGCATCCACCCGGTGGCGGTAGTTTTCGTGCTCCACACCCACCGCGATGGCGGCACCGCTCTTGACCGCGGCGACCATCTCCACGGTGAGCTCGAAACGCAAAAAATGCACGGAGGAGGTCTTCTCTTCGGTATCTCGCTCGAGGTCCTCGTCGGCGATCGCAAAGACCTTGTCGAGTTCATCGACCTGCACATAGGTCTTGGCCTCGATGCCGATCAACCCCGCGAGAGCGACCTTACGCTCGTCGGCGTCGGCGAATTCCACCATCATCGTGGCCTTCCAGTTGCTGCCGTCGGGAATCAGCGGGTTGTAGGCATCGAGTTCTTCCTGAATGCCCGCGGCGTCAAAGATCTTCTCGGCCCGGAGCATCTCCTGAATCTGATACTGCATCGTCTTGCGATCCTCGAAATGCAGCGTCAGATTCGGCCCCACCTGCAACACGCGGTTCTTCTTGTGGCGCATCACATCGGCCCGGAATTCCGACCGCATTTCGGTGTACTTCTCCAGAGGAAGAAGATCGTCTCGGCTCAGCTTGCTCACAGTGGCCTCCCGTTGTGCCGGTTGAATCCAGTGGCCCCAGTCATCCCGCAGCGGGGCATGACGCAGTGGGGCAACACGTCCCACGTCATCCGATGTGAAGGACGCGGGTGCTGCAATGGGCCGGATCAGTGATCGTGATCGCCCATTGCGGTGTAGTCCTTGTCCGAAAACAAGTTCTCCCGCAACTCCTTGTCGAAGACCGGATTCCGACGCCGGATCCACTCCAGCACCATCGCCGCATGTTCGATCTCCTCGTCGCGGTTGTGCGCGAGGATCGCCTTCAATTCGGGATCCTTGCAGGCATCCACGCGCTGCTGGTACCAATCCACGGCCTCCAACTCTTCCATCAGCGACACGATCGCACGGTGCAGTTCTCGGCTCTCGTCGCTCAGTTCCTCTACGGGTTCGTGGTATCCAACGCTCGACATGCTCGCTTCTCCTGGTGGGTTACAGTCCGTAGGCCTTGCGCAACAGGGTCAGCGGGTGCTCAGGTTCGCTCCCGTCCTTCAGGCCATTCTCGATCATGTGCCCGGCCATCGGGCAATCGCTGGAGAAGTGATCGGCCTCGGCCTTCTGCACGCGGCTGACCACCGGCCGGCAAATCTTGGTGGCGGTGTCGAAGTACTCGCTCTTCACGCCGTAAGTGCCGTCGTGCCCGGAGCAGCGCTCGATCACCTCGATCTCGGTGTCGGGAACAAGCTTGAGCAGATCGCGGGTCTTCAGGCCCATGTTCTGCACCCGCAGGTGACAGGCGGCGTGATAGGCGACCTTACCGAGCGACTGCGGAAATTCGGTCTTCAGCTTCCCACCCTGGTGGCGCGCCATCAGGTACTCGAAGGGATCGAAGATCCGGCGTTTCACGGCCTGGACGTCGGCATCGTCCGGGAACATCAGCGGCAGCTCCTGCTTGAACATCAACACGCAGGAAGGGACCGGCCCGACGATGTCGTAGCCTTGGTCGATCATCCGCTTCAATGCCGGGATGTTGGCTTCCTTCGCGGCCGCCACGGCCTCGAGGTCGCCCAGCTCGAACTTCGGCATGCCGCAGCACTGTTCCTTGTCGACCAGCGTGACCTCGATGCCGTTATGCCCGAAGACCTTTACCAGGTCCTCGACGATGTGCGGTTCGTTGTAGTTGCCGTAGCAGGTCGCGAACAGGGCCACCCGGCCCGTGGTGCCGTTCACCGCCTCGGGTGTCTGGATCACGTTGGCCGCCTTCGCGGCGCGGGTCCGGCCCTTGCGGCTGTGGTACTTCGGCAGCTTGGCCTGCGGATGCACCCCGAGGGTCTTGTCCAGCAGCTTACGGGCCAGACCGTTCTGATTCACCGCATTCACGGTCGGCGCCACCACCGGGATACCCGCCAAGGTCCCGATGAGATCGGTGCTGGACATCAGCTTGTGCGCGGCCTTCGCCCCGTCCTTTTTGAAATGCGCCGCCTTCGCGCGCAGCATCAGGTGCGGGAAATCGACGTTCCACTCGTGCGGCGGTACGTAGGGGCATTTGGTCATGTAGCAGAGGTCGCAGAGGTAACAGTGCTCGACCACCTTCCAGTAATCGGCCTTCTTCACCCCATCGACTTCCATGGTTTCGGACTCGTCGACGAGATCGAAGAGGGTGGGGAAGGAGTTGCACAGGCTCACGCAGCGGCGGCAACCGTGACAGATATCGAACACGCGCTCCATTTCCGCGAAGAGCGGTGCCTCTTCGTAGAACTCGGGGTTGCGCCAGTCCAGCGGGTGCCGGGTGGGCGCTTCCAGATTGCCTTCACGCTTGCTCTGCGTTGGCGTGGACATGATGCCTCCAGGAACAATAAAACGTCGTCACGAACGACAAACCGATCATGGGCAAGGCCAACGCGGCGGAGCGGGCCGACCGACCGGGCAGGGATTCCGTCGTGCAGGCCCCTTCCAGGTGTGCGATGGCCTTGCCG
>PWGH01000239.1 GCA_003555285.1 Thioalkalivibrio sp. | reverse complement strand
CCCGCCGATGAACGGCGACATGACCCGCGTTAAGGCCATGCCGCAGTCCGGATGACCCATCTTCAGCCCTCCTCGAGGCGACGCAGCAGCTGCTCGGCCGCGGCGCGCTGGGGAAATTCGCCCCCAGCCTGCAGCAAGGAACGCAACTCCTGTTGTGCGTCGCGCGGGCGCCCGTGTTCCGCGAGCGCCAGGGCATAGCGGTAGTGCACCTCCGGATGATCTGGAAGCCCGCGGCGCACCTGTTCCAACAGCGCCAGGCCGCGCTCGGCGTCGCCCTGGTGCAGCCGGATCTGTGCGAGATCGAGCCGCACCGCATCATCGTCCGGCTGCTGAACCAGATGCGCCTCCAGCAGCTTCGCGGCCTCCTGAGGCTGGTCCGCCCGCTGGTAGGCACCGGCGGCTTGCCGAGCCAACGCCGTGGTCGGTGAGCGCTCGTAGGCGGCCCGGTAGGCGCGCCCGGCATCGGCATGGTTTCCGCTCGCGGTATGCATCAAGGCCTCGACCGAATAGCCGCTCGGGGCCTCGGGCGCGACGTCCTGCATGCGCCGCGCGAGCACCATCGCCTCGTCGGTATCGCCCGCCTGGGCGCGTACGCCGGCGAGCAGGTGCATGGCCTCGACATGCTCTGGATCGAGCTCGAGGGTCCGCCGGAGTGCGGTTTCGGCATCCCTAGGCCGCTCGGCCTGCAGGAAACCCAGGCCCAGCTGGAACCGCACCGGCGCCGTATCGTCGGCCACCTCCGCCAGCAGACGCAGGTGGTCCGCCGCCGGCGCGTGCTGCTCCGTCGCGAGATACGCATTGGCCATTAATTGCAGCACGCGGACGTCATTCGCCGCGGTGGTCTCCTGCAGCGGTTCGATCAGCGACACGGTGCGCGCCGGCTGATTCTGCCGCAAGTGATAGCGCCCCAGCACGATCCGCGGATCGGTGGCCTCGGGGTGGGCGGCTATCGCGTGTTCGAGGTGCCGAACCATGGCGGCTGTGTTGCCCTGCTCGCCCTCCACCAGGGAGAGCTCCATCAGCACGCCCAGATGGTTCGGATCGCTCTCCAATGCTTCGCGCAGGAGACGTCGCGCCTCACCCGCATCGCCCTGCGCGCGGACCATCCGGCTCAGCTGCAGCGAGGCGACGGGGTGGCCCGGCTGCAACCGCAAGGCCTCGCGCAGGCTGTTTGCCGCCTGCTCGAGGTCCTGCTGCCCCTCGTAGGCGGCGGCCTTCAGGATATGCGGTAGCGCTTGGTCGGGGATCTTCACCCGCAGCGCCTCGGCCCTTTCGAGGACCGCGTCGTAGGGTCCACCGCTGTGAATCAACTCCAGGATCAGGCTGAACTCGAGATCCAGTTGCTCGGGGGCCAATTCGACCACGGCCTCCAGTTCCTGTATCGCTTCGTCACGCTTCCCGGCTTGATGAAGCGCCCGCGCCAGGGCCAGGCGTGCCGCCGGATCCTCCGGGGCCGCCGCGGCCAGCTTTCTGAACTGACCGAGGCCCTGCTCATGTTCCCCTCGGGCCAGCTGCAGGCGACCGAGGGCGTCCAGGGCGGCGATATCGTCCGGCTGGCGAGTAATCAATGCTTGCAGCAAAGCCTCGGCGCGTTCCGGATCGCCATCTTCCAGGCGGACCATCGCAAGCAGTCGCGCGGCGTCGCTGGAATCCGGACGCGCATGCAGGTACCGCTGCAGATAATGCTCTGCCTGGCGTCGGTGACCCTGCGCCAGGTGGCTCGCCCCCAACAGCAGCAATGCGGGCGGCAGGTTGCGCGTCTGCAGCAGCACGGCCTCGAAGGCCTGCTGGGCCTCCTGATGACGGCCGTGTCGATAATGCAGCTGCCCTTCGATGTAGGCCGTGGCCGGATGGTTGCCGCCGAGGCGCTGCAACGCCAGCAGATCATCCCGGGCATCCTCGAGATTGCCGAGTCGCAGACGTGTCGTGGCACGGCCCAGATGATAGGCGTAGGGCGCCGGACTGAGCTCGATCGCCCGCGCATAGGCCTGTTCCGCGATCTCCCAGCGACCCTCGAACTGTTCCAGTTCAGCCAGATAGGCCCAAGCCTGCGCATACTCAGGAGCCCCTTCCAATGCCGCCTGCAGCTGCGCGCGCGCCGCCTCGACGTCGCCATCGAGACGGTGGCTGATGGCCGCCATGCCAATCTGGGCATCCACGAGGTTGGCATCGCCGCGCAGCGCTTCGGCCAGGATCTTCCGGGCCTCGGTCGGATTGCCCATGTTCATCAGCGCCAGCCCGCGAAGTGCCAGTGCCTCGGGCATCTGCTCGGCCGCAAGATCGTCCAGATCCTCGGTCTCTTCCATCACGCGCCCGTAACGGGCTTGCATCAGCAGGGCGCGGAGCATCGGCAGCCGGGCCTCGGTCGGATCCCATCCGCGCTCGATCGCGCGCCTCAGTTCCCGCTCGGCTCCGGCCCCGTCACCACTGCGCAGCAGCAGCAGGCCAAGCCTGAAGCGCCCCTCGGCGCTCTCCGGATCCCGCTGCAGGGCATTGCGAAACTCGATGGACGCGGCTTGCAGATTGCCCTCGTCCAGAAAACCGGCACCGCGTTCCAGATGCTGCTCGACTGAATAGGTCGCCTGACCGCAGGCAGCGAGTGTCAGTGTCAGTGCCAGCGCCGGAATCCAGGCGGGCAGCCAAGGATCGCGGGTGTCGCAGCAGCGGTTTCGAGGACGGGAGGAATGGCGTGGGAACATGGGCTGAGAACCTCCGTTGGGAAACGAGAAGTCGATGCTCAAGCACACTACCGATCGGAGTAACCACGGACCTGTAAAAAATGGGGCTGAAACCAGCCGGCGTAGGAAACAGCAGGTAGCCGCGGCGGGAAACGGTTGTCGAGCCACCTGATTCACGCCGACAGCGCCCCGTGTTCATGCACACGAACTTCATGCACACGAACCGGTCACGCCCATGGCGTCGAAAAACCCGGGGGTGCGGCGAACTCATCGCTCGTAGGCCAGCGCAAGGGCGCGCCGCGATTATCCCCCGTTACAGCCCGCCCGCCTAGTCCTTGGGTGAAGATAAACAGCCCGTGCTCGACTCGCCCAGCCGCCCGTTCACTCGTCGGCGCTCATCCGCGCGCTAACCGGCCGCCCGAAAGGCACTCGCCATGCGGTGGCCCGACGGCATCTGATCGGCGGCCACCAATCGTGGAAATGGCGTTACGGCATGCCGTTGGAAGGAGGAATGGTACCGATACGGCACATCGCACTCAAGGAACAGGCGTTTCATCTTGGACGATCGCACTGTCGCGCCGAAGACCACCTCATTGAGATTCGCGACGAACGGATACCGCATGCCGCGATGCTCGCGAGCCGCACCGACTCGGTGGATCCGCAAATGCAGGCGTCCGGCCATTCGGGCCAACGCGTTGTTGGTCAGAAGATAGATGTGCTCGACATCGTGTGCACGGGCGCATTCCACCGCGGCCCGCATCATCCCCGACACCACCTCGAATCCGTTTACGCGGCGACGCCACAGGGCCTCCGTACGGTCGGTTGCCGGCGATGGCGCGTCCCATCGCCCAAGGCGACTCGGATCGGCATGACCGCCCGAACGGCAACCGGATCCATACGCCGCGGACCGCCCCCAGTGACGACGCGCGCCTGCCCGTCGGCGATCGGGATCCGCTTCCCGACGGGTCGGGCCGTACTTCGGCAACGGCGCGTCCAGCGCGGCGGGAGCATCCGGTGAGGCGCCGATCGACCCGCTGCGCCGATAGGCGCTGAGAATGCATGCGCGAGAGAGTTCCCACGCCTCGCCACCGGCCGATATCTGGGTACCCGACCCAGCCTTGTCGCCAGGGCGGTGCCGGGTCGGGTTCACCGGCATATCCATGCCTTCCTGGATCGGCAATCGGCCACCGACCGGCCGAATCAGGCGCATCGCGGCGATCCATTCCCCGGAGGCCCGGTGCCGCACGAGGAAATGCACCGCATGGTCGTCCCAGGCGTCACGTTCTTCCTGATCCGGATATTGCGCCGGGTCCTCGTACCCGTGCTCGAGGCAGTAGACCTCGTAGCGTATTCGATGATGGATGTGGCGGGCGATGGGCGTATCGGCAACGATGACTTCGTACTGGTCATCAAACATGACGGGGCCTCCATCACAGGCAGCGCTGGCTTGAGACAGCGTGCTGTCGACTGGCGGTGGGACGGAAAGCTGCCAGCTTGGCGGCGTCACAATGGGGTAACTACGGTAGTGCAGTGCACGAACTGTGACAGATTCGCCGACCGATCAGAAGGCTCCCTAGGGACCAATCGTTGGTTCTGTGAAGAAGAACTCAGTTTGTCAGGCGACGCCGCCGCCCTTAGGTGGGCGCGAGAACGCCGATCCGAACATGGACGAGGCGCAAAGGCGCGGCCCCCCGGTTTAACGCTCGTGCAAGCGACCCAGCAAGGCCTCCGCATCCGAGCGCTGCGAAAACGCCGGGAAGGCCTCGAGCAGGGCCGTCGCTTCAGCTCGGGCCTCGGACATGCGCTGCGCCTTCTCGAGGGCCACGGCGTAGTGGTAACGCACCTCGGGGCGGTCCGGTAGCGCGTTCCGGGCGGCCTTCAGCAGAGGGTAACCTCGCTCAATTTCACCACGCTGGACCAGGATCCAGCCCAAGGTCGAGGCCACCTCGGGAGCCTCCGGCGCACGGGCGTAGGCACGCTCGGCGTATTCCAAGGCGCGGGGATCGCCCGCCGCCTGATAAAGGAAGGCGAGGTTGTTGAGTAGAATCAGGTTCTCGGGATGGCGACCGATCAGACGCTCGTATTCCCGCAGGGCCGCCTGATGGTCCGGCACTGCGAGCCGAATTTCGGCCAGCAGAAACCGCACGGCATCCGCCTCGGGATGCCGGGCGAGATGGCGATCCAGCACGGCCACGGCCTCCTCGGCCTGACCCACCTCCAGCAATGCGCGGGCCAGCAGCGTCAGGACCTGTGTGTCACCGGTGGCTGTTCGACGCAGCGGCTCGAGCAGAGCAAGCGCCTGCCGCGGTTCGCCCTGGCTCAGGTGATAGCGACTCAGCATCAGCCTCGGCGCCAAGGCCGCGGGTTGTCGCAGCACGAGCGCCTCGAGGAGAGCGAGCATCGCAGCCAGATCCCCGTCCTCGGCCTCGAGCTGCGCCAGGCGCAGGGTGAGTTCGACGTGCGCGGGGTGCTGCCGCAGCACCTCCCGATAGACCCGGCGCGCCTCCTCCCGATCGCCATGCTGCAGCGCGATTTGCGCCAGATTCGATGCCGCATCCGTATCGCCCGGGGCCACCCGGAGCGCTTCGAGCAGCGCAGCACGCGCCTCATCGATGTCACCCTTGCCCAGGTAGGCCGCGGCGCGCAGGTTGTAGGGAATCGGGTCGTCCGGCAGTGCCTCCATCAGGCGTGTGACGGCCCCCAGTGCCCGGTCGTATTCGCCGAGCTGGATCAGACTCACGCCATAGGCCACGAGCGGCTGGTGCTGGCCGGGCGCCTGTTCCATCGCCAACTCCAACTCGCGCAGGGCCTGCGCGTGCTCGCCGGTGCGCATCAGACCCGCGGCCAGTGCCATCCGCACCGTCGCATCGTCTGAGCGGATCGCCGCCAGGCGCCGCAGGTGATCGACTGCCGCACCGGCGTCTCCACGCGCAAGATGGAGATCTCCCATCAGCTTCAAGGCCGATACATCGTCCGGATCGCGCTCCAGCAAGGGGCGCAGCAAGGCCTCGGCGCGCACCAGATCCCCTTCACGCAGGCGAACGATGGCCAGCAGCTGCGTCGCCTCATCAGACTCGGGGTGAGCGCGCAGGAAACGCTCGAGATGGCGCGCCGCCTGGTGCCAGTGTTGTTGGGCGAACTGGCTGGCGGCTAGAAAGACGACCGCGGGTGGAAAATCGGGTGCACTCCGGAGGGCCTCCTCGAAGGCCGTCTGCGCCTCGGCGAAATGGCCCTGGTAGTAGTGCACCAGACCCTGGACATGGAAGGTCACCGGATGGTCCGGGTCCAAGCGACGCAGTGCCGCCAGGTCCTCTTGCGCCGCCGGCAGGTCCTGCCGCGCCAGTCGCGTCGACGCGCGCTTCAGATGCAACAGGAGGGACGGGGTTCGATGCTCGATGGCGCTGCCATAGGCGGCCTCGGCCGCCTCCAGCCGACCCTCGGCGCGCTCCAGATCCCCGAGCAGGTTCCAGGCCTGATGGAGTCGGGGATTGAGATCCAATGCGGCATGCAAGGGCGCGCGCGCCGCCTCCGGGCGCCGCTGCGCCATCGCTCCGGCGGCGATGCCCACATGGGCCGGCGCATGATCGGGCGCGTGGGCGAGTGCTTCCTCGAAGGATTGCAAGGCCTCGGCCGGTCGATCGAGGGCCGCGAAGGCCTCCCCGCGTAGCGTCAGGATTTCTGCCCGCACCGGTGCATCGTGGGTCTTGAAGTCCGCCGGGTCGAGTTCATCCAGCACACGCCCAGGCTCCGCCTCCATCAGCCACAGGCGCGCCAGTGACGGTGCGAGCAGGACCCGATCCATCCCGAGACCGGCGGCCCGCTGCAGTTCGGATCGCGCGGTGGCCAGGTCATCGAGCTCCAGGCTTACCCGCCCCAGGTGCAGCCGCGCTGAGGCATTCGACGGTTCCTTCTGCAGCGCGTTCTTCCACTCGAGGACCGCCCCGCGCAGATCCCCTGCGGTCTCCATCTCCAAGGCGCGTTGCTGGTGTTGCTCCGCCGTAGACTCGACCGAATCACAGCCCCCAAGCAGCAGCAGGCTGGCCAGTATGGCCCACCCGAAGCTTCGCCACCCGGACCTTCGCCACCCGGGCGAAGCGGCCCGACGGCCGTTGTCTCGCAGTGCGCCATCGGGCATGGCACGGGGCATCGGCACGACGGCAACGGCTCGAAGCTCTTCCATGGCGGGGCACCGGCTCGACAGGTCAATGGGCCCCGAAT
>PWGH01000170.1 GCA_003555285.1 Thioalkalivibrio sp. | reverse complement strand
GACGCCCACGGGCAATCGGTCACGCTCGAGCGGCCCGCGCAGCGCATCGTCAGTCTGTCCCCCCATCTGACCGAACTCCTGTTCGCGGCCGGTGCCGGCGACCGCATCATCGCGACGGTCGAACACGCCGATTACCCGCCGGCGGCGCTCGCCATCCCCCGCATCGGCCAGGCGTCGCAGCTGGATCTGGAGCGCATTCTCGCCGCGCGCCCCGATCTGATCGTGGCCTGGAGCAGCGGCAGCCCACGGGCACAACTCGAGCGCCTGGAACGGCTGGGGCTTGTGATCTACTACAGCGAAGCCACCGACTTCGACGGCATCGCCGAGGCCCTGCGCCACCTGGGCCACCTCGCCGGCACCGACACCCAGGCCGAAGCAGTCGCCCGGGAATTCCTCCAGGCGATGGCTGACCTGCAACACCGCCATGCCGGGCAGGCGCCGGTCAGCGTGTTCTATCAGGTCTGGAACCGCCCGCTGATGACGGTGAACGACCAGCATCTGATCGGCGAGATCATCGCACTGTGCGGCGGACGCAATGTCTTCGGAGACCTGGATACCCTGGTACCGCGTCCGGGCCGGGAAACGATCCTCGCCGCCGATCCCGAGGCGATCGTCGTCGGCGGCCCGGGCGAGGACCGCCCGGACTGGCTGGACGCCTGGCGGCGGTGGGATCAGCTGACCGCCGTGCGCCGGGACAACCTGTTCTTCATTTCGCCCTCGCTGCTGCAGCGGCACACGCCGCGCATCGCCGAGGGCACCCGTCAGCTCTGCGCGGCCCTGGAACTGGCGCGTTCGCGGCGGGCGGACCCGACGCGGTGAGTGCGCCACTGTTCTCGGCCCGGGGGGCTGTGCGCGGCCGTCGGGGCGCCGGGCTGATCCTCGGCGCACTGGGGCTCGCGGCGCTGGCGTCGGTGCTGGTCTCGGTGATGCTTGGCAGCGTGGCACTCGCCCCATCCGAGGTGCGCGCGGTCTTTCTCGGCGGCGGCTCGGATCTGGCGCGGATGCTGGTGCTGGATCTGCGCCTGCCACGCACGCTCGCGGCTTTCGCCACCGGCGGCCTGCTCGCCGTCGCCGGCGCGCTGATGCAGGTCTTGCTGCGCAACCCGCTGGCGGACCCGTATGTATTGGGCATCTCCGGCGGGGCCGCGGTGGGCGCGCTGCTCGCGATGATTGGCGGGCTCGGCTTGAGCTGGGTTTCCGGCTCCGCGTTCGCCGGAGCCCTGCTGTCGACCTTTCTCGTCTTCGGGCTCGCGCACGGCACCGGCAGCTGGACCCCGACTCGCCTGCTGCTGACCGGCGTGGTGGTCGCCGCGGGTTGGGGCGCAGTGATCACCTTCCTGCTGGCCGTTCGGCCGAGTCCGGAGTTGCCCGGCATGCTGTACTGGTTGATGGGCGATCTGGCGCAGGCACGCGGCAGCGCCCTGCCCTGGCTGACCCTGGCGCTGATCCTCGCCCTCACCCTGCCGCTGGGGCGCAGCCTGAATGTGCTGGCACGCGGTCCATTGCAGGCCGCGGTGCTCGGGGTCCCGGTACGCCGCCTCGAATGGACGGTCTACTTGCTCGCGGCGCTGATCACCGCCGTGGCGGTGACCACGGCCGGCACCATCGGCTTCGTCGGGCTGATCATTCCGCACATGCTGCGCCTGGTGATCGGCAACGATCAGCGCCTGCTGCTGCCGGCCGCGGCGCTGGCCGGGGGTATCCTGTTGACCCTGGCGGATACCCTCGCCCGGATCGTGATTGCCCCCGAACAGCTTCCGGTCGGCGTGATCACCGCGATGCTCGGGGTCCCGGTCTTCCTGTACCTGCTGTATCGGAGCCGCACGTGAGCACGCCCTTGCCGAGCACGCCCTTGCTGAACCTGGCGGGTCTGGTGCTGGATATCCCCGGACGCGCCGACGGCATGCCGCTGGACCTCGATATCCGTGCGGGCGAGTGCTGGGGCCTGCTCGGCCCGAACGGCTCCGGCAAGACCACGCTGCTGCACACCCTCGCCGGCCTGCGCCGGCCGCGGGCGGGTCAGGTGCGCATGGACGACCGCGCGCTGCATGCGTGCCCCCGGCGGCAGATCGCCCAGCGGCTGGGCCTGGTGTTTCAGGATCATCACGACGGCTTTCCCTCGACGGTGCTGGAAACGGCGCTGATCGGTCGGCATCCCTTCCTGCGCGCCTGGAACCTGGAGAATGCCGACGACCACGATCAAGCCCTGCGCGCGCTCGCCGGAATGGATCTGTTGGAACTCGCCGCGCGGCAGGTCCAGACGCTCTCCGGCGGCGAGCGCCAGCGCCTGGCCATCGCCACCCTGCTGACCCAGGATCCGCCGCTGTGGCTGCTGGACGAACCGACCAACCACCTGGATCTGCATCATCAGATCGCGGTGCTGGACCGGATCCGACGCGAGGTCGATCACCGCGGCCGCGGCGCGGTCCTGGCCTTGCACGACCTGAACCTTGCCGCCACCTATTGCAGCCATCTCGTTCTGATGTACCCGGATGGCGGCATGTGCTGGGGTCGAACGCCCGAGGTCTTCCATGTCGGGGCCCTGGAGCGCCTGTTCAGCCAGCGCCTGGCCGTGATCGACACCCCGGACGGACCCTGGGTAAGGCCCGTGCCGGGCGAGCAGCCCGTGCCGGACGAGCCCCGCGGCCCGGCCTGAGCCACGCGGCGCCGGGGCCACGCGGACCTAGCTCTGGCCAACCGCATCGCTGCGCGATGCCGAGCCCTATGACCTCCTGCTACACTAATGGCACGGAAACACGCCAAGGAGTGCGCATGCAACCGCAAGACGAAGGGCCAAGCACCCATTTCATCATCGGCAACGTCATCCTCGGGTTCGCGGCGGTGATGCTGTTGTTCTTCGGTGCCCTGTGGGAGCATTTGGGCGTCTGGGCCCTTTTTCTCTGGATGGTAATGGCGGTCGTGGGGGTGTATTTCATCTCTAAGGACAGCGGCCCCTCGCACTCCGGACCGCCGAACTGAAGCGCGGGTTGACTTGCTGCCTGTTGCCCCCCCTGCCTGTGCCCGCTGACGGGCGTTGAACGTATCCAATGGCGGATCCGGCGCTGGCCCCCTGGATCACCTGGCTCGGCATCCTGTTGTGCCTGACGCAATCCGGGATGCTCTCCGGGCTGAACCTGGCCTTCTTCACGCTCAACAAGCTGCAACTCGAACTCGAGATCGCCAAGGGCAATCCGCAGGCCCGAAAGGTGCTCGCGCTGCGCCAGGATGCGAGCTTCCTGCT
Organism: Thioalkalivibrio sp.; assembly: GCA_003555285.1. The sequence continues at coordinate 3,667 of PWGH01000170.1, read as the reverse complement.
GGTGACGATCCTATGGGCCAATGTCGGCGTCAATGTGTTGCTCGCCCTGCTCTCGGGCTCGGTGCTGGCCGGGGTCCTCGCCTTCTTGTTTTCGACCGTGGTGATCACGATCTTCGGCGAGATCCTGCCCCAGGCCTACTTTTCCCGCAATGCCCTGAAGGTCGCCTCCCGGCTGACCCCGCTGTTGCGGGTCTATCAGTTTCTGCTCTACCCGATCGCCCGGCCGACCGCCTGGGTGCTGGACCGCTGGCTCGGACCCGAGGGCATCCGCTACTACAAGGAACAGGATCTGCGGACCTTGATCCAGATGCACATGGAATCCCAGCGTACCGAGATCGCCCCGGTGGAGGGTCAGGGTGCCCTGAACTTCTTGGCCCTGGATGACGTGCCGTTGGGTGAGGAAGGCGAATGGATCGATCCACAGAGCATCCTGACCCTCCAGTTCGTCGATGGCCACCCCCAATTTCCGGCGCTGCGGCCCGACGTCGCCGATCCGTTCCTGCAAGCCGTGCACCGCTCGCGCAAGAAATGGATCGTGCTGGTGGACCCCGAGGACGAACCGCAACTGTTGCTAGAGTCGGACGCCTTTATCCGCGACCTGCTGTTCGAGCCCGAACACTTTCATCCCCAACGGCATTGCCATCGGCCGATCCGGGTTCGCGACGCCAAGACGCGCATCGGCGAGATCATGCCCGCATTGAAGACGCCCCCGCGCGGCGATGATGTGATCGAACAGGATGTCATCCTGCTGTGGGGCGAAGAAAAACGCGTGATCACCGGCAGCGATGTGCTCGGCCGACTCTTGCGGGGCATCGTGGGCACCGGGAACGCCGAGGGACCGAGTCCCGGGCCTTCCTGATCCGGTTCGGCGTCTGAGCAGACGGCGCTGGGCATCCCGCGAACGGCGCGGACTCCGGGGCAGCGCTGAGCTTACATTACGGGGTAGGTGTGGCCTGGGGATGGTTCGTTGTGCCAGGGTGGCTTTGGTTGTAGGGTAACGAAGGCTTCGGCCCAAAAACAAAAAATGTCACCATCCTGGAGGATGTCATCATGTTCAAAGGTCTGTTACCCCTCGCTGTTCTGCTCCTGGTCGCGCCCACCCTGACACTGGCGGCGGACCGTGTCGCACCAGCGGACGGCACGGAGGTCTACTTCATCTCACCCGAAGATGGCGCTACGGTGGAAACCACCTTTACCGTCCGGATGGGTCTGCGCGGCATGGGTGTGGCCCCCGCCGGTGTCGATGTGGGCAACACCGGGCATCACCACCTGTTGATCAACACCCCGATTGACGATCTCGACCTCGATGCGGCGCTGCCCTTCACCGAAGGCACGCGTCACTTCGGTGGCGGCCAGACCGAGGCCAGCCTGCAATTGCCGGCCGGCGAACACACGCTGCAACTGTTGTTCATGGATTACCGCCACCTCAGCTTCGACCCCCCGGTCACCTCCGACGTGATCACCATCACCGTCGAGTAGGTCCCCGGCCGGAGATGCGTTCGCTACGCCGGACGCGTCCGGCGCCGGCTGGGATCGCCCAGCCGGCGTCGAGTACGGCCGGCCCCTGACTCCAGTGGACATCGTCGTCTCGTCTCCGAGGGATTTCTGCGGCCCAAGCCCTGAATTGCTGTGACGCGCGCGGCACCCGTTGGCCGGCTAACGCGGCGCGCGGTCTCCTGCAGGGCCTTTCCGGGCTGGGGTGCCGGCTTCACCACCCATTGCACATAAGCACAGCACATCAGCACACAGCGGGCCCTCCAGCCTTGACTTCGGGCGACCGACGATCAGGCGACGCTGCCGAAGCTCTTGTTGACGGCTTCCTTCGGGGGCTCCAGACCGGCCAGACGACAACCCTGGGCGACCGGCCCGGCGGGCAGCAGGGTGTAGAGGTGCTTGCGGCCGCCACGGGAGTGGAAATGTTCCTCCAGCGCATCGTTCAACTCCCGCAACTGGATGCGGCTCACTTCCTTATGCCGGTGATAGTACTCCTGCAGGGCCCGGATCAGCTCCCAATGTTCGTCGGTCAGTTCCAGGTCCTCCTCCCCGGCGACCCGCTCGGCGACCTCTCGGCTCCAGTCCGCGGGCGCATGTGGGAAGGCGGGATCGCGCTGGACCGCACCAGGGTTCATGACCTCGTTCATTTCTTCCGCCATTACAGCCCTCCGTAAGCGACGTATTCAGGAACCACGAGTATAGACAGCTCCCGAAGGAGCACGGACTGCTGGTCGTCGCCTCCGTAACCAGTGCGGCGGCCTCGGGCCGCGATGCGGCTTTTGGGCGCTCGCCCGAAGCGCCGCTACCTGGCCGATCCAGTCCGGTCCCCAACGAGGAACAAGGGGGTAACCCGTGGCGACGGATCAGTAGATGAAATCCGGCAGATAGGCCCGCAGTTTTTCGGGATCCTCGATCTTGACCACGTTCTTGGCGACCTCGGCCCGAACGGTCTGCGCCAACGGCCGATCCATCGCATCGCGCAGGGCCCCCAGGAAGGCCGGCGCAGCCACCACCACCAGATGCTTGAAGCTGCCCTGATGGTGGGCGGCGTCGAGCCGTTTGACGACTTCACGGGCAAAGCGCACGAGTTCGTACGCCGCCGGGTCCGTCGGTTCGGCCATCGCATGACGGCCATCTCCCGCCGTATTGGCCCAGGATCGTCCCGGTCGATCGGAGGTCAGGTCGCGACCCCGAGCCTGGGATTCACTATGCACCAGGGCCTCCAGCTCCTTCAGGTCTCGGCAGGCACGGCCCTGGCAACTCAGGATCCGTGCGCGTGCGGCTTCGGCAACCAAAATCCAGACAGTGTCCATGCAGATTCTCCCCTATTCGGAAAAATGCGCACCCGTGTGGGCACCCCCATCTTGCGCCCGTTGCGCATTTCTCGCTACCACCAGAAGACCCGTCGTCGGGGCTGAATCGGGAGCCGACCGCGCCAGTACTGGATCAGCAGCAGGCCGAAGAACATGCCGCCCAGGTGCGCGAAATGGGCCACCCCGGCGACGGTACCGGTGATGCCGGCGATCAGCTCGAAGGCACCGTAGGCGATGACGAAATATTTGGCCTTGATCGGAATCGGCAGCAGCAGGAAGATCAGGCGCTGGTTCGGGAACATCATGCCGAAGGCGAGCAGGATCCCGAAGACGCCGCCGGAGGCCCCGATGGTGGGGTAGATCTCGTCGTGCGTGATGCCGTAGGAGGCGACCGCCAGCTGGATCAGGCCCGCACCGACCAGACAGAAGAAATAGTAGATCGCGAACAGGCGGGATCCCCAGGCGTTTTCCAGTTGCACGCCGAGGATCCACATCGCGAACAGGTTCAGAAACAGGTGCAGCGGGCCGCCATGCAGAAAGCCGTAGCTGAGCAGTTGCCACAACTGGAACTGGGGCACCCACAGCCGTTCGCCTTCCAGCGCGATGATGTCCGGCGTGCCGACCGGCCAGAGGGCAAAGTGCACCAGCAGGATTTCCGGGGCGATGAGTTGCACCAGGAACACGGTGATGTTCGCCATTAACAGCAGGCCGATCACCGGCGGCAGAAGGGTGATCCGGGATTCCGGCTCGGTCATCGTCGCGCCTCGAGGGAGTCACCATGAGCGGCGACGGGAGCACCGCAGGAAGACCGCAGGAACGCGGGGACCGACGGGATTCCCTTGCGTCAGTTGACCGGCAGG
>PWGH01000175.1 GCA_003555285.1 Thioalkalivibrio sp. | reverse complement strand
GGATACACGCGCTTCTCCGCGATGCGCCGATCCAGATGCACCTCCATGTTGCCGGTGCCCTTGAATTCCTCGTAGATCACCTCGTCCATCTTGGATCCGGTGTCGATCAGCGCGGTGGCGAGGATGGTCAGGCTGCCGCCCTCCTCGATGTTGCGCGCTGCGCCGAAAAAGCGCTTGGGCCGGTGCAGGGCGTTCGCGTCGACACCGCCGGTCAGCACCTTGCCGGAACTGGGCACCACGGTGTTGTAGGCCCGGGCCAGGCGGGTGATCGAATCGAGCAGGATCACCACGTCGCGCTTGTGCTCGACCAGGCGCTTGGCCTTTTCGATCACCATCTCGGCCACCTGCACGTGCCGGGTGGCGGGCTCGTCGAACGTGCTGGACACGACCTCGCCCTGCACCATCCGGGTCATCTCGGTGACCTCTTCCGGACGCTCGTCGATCAGCAGCACGATCAGGTAGCTGTCCGGATGATTGTGCGCGATGCTCTGGGCGATGTTCTGCAGCATCAGCGTCTTGCCGGCTTTGGGCGGCGACACGATCAGGCCGCGCTGGCCCTTGCCGAAGGGCGCGACCATGTCGATCACGCGGGCGGTAATGTCCTCGGTGGAACCGTTGCCGCGCTCCATGCGCATGCGCTGGTTCGGGTGCAGCGGCGTCAGGTTCTCGAACAGGACCTTGTGGCGGGCCGATTCCGGCGGCTCGAAGTTGATCTCGGAGACCTTCAGCAGGGCGAAATAGCGCTCGCTCTCCTTGGGTGGCCGGATCTTGCCCGAGACGGTGTCGCCGGTGCGCAGCGCAAAGCGCCGGATCTGGCTCGGGGACACGTAGACGTCGTCCGGGCCGGCCAGATAGGAGCTGTCCGCCCCACGGAGGAAGCCGAAGCCGTCGGAGAGAATCTCCAGGACCCCATCGCCGTAGATCGGCTCGCCGTTTTTCGCGTGCGACTTCAACAGGGCGAAGATGATCTCCTGTTTGCGCGAACGCGCCATGTTCTCGACGCCCTGGGCCTCGGCAAGGGCGACCAGCTCGGCAGCGGTTTTCTGCTTTAGTTCAGTCAGATTCATTGAGGGGTGCTGTGGTAAACGTGAGTAATGCGGGATCGCAAGGCGATCGCTCGGGAGTCGCTACCGGAATGGCAGGGGGCGGGAGGCGCCGCAGGGGGCGCACCTCGCGAATATAGGCGAGCCGGCGCCTGCAGGCAAGCCTTTATACTACAGAAGGCGCGAGAATGCGCGTTCGAACAGGAACCCCGGCCGCGAAGAACGGCCGGGTCGGCCTCAGATGTGCTGGTCGAGGAAGGCGGTGAGCTGGGATTTGCTCAGCGCGCCGACCTTGGTCGCTTCGACCTCGCCGTCCTTGAACAGCATCAGGGTGGGGATGCCGCGAATGCCGTACTTGGGCGGTGTGGCCGGATTTTCGTCGATGTTCAGTTTGGCAACCCTGAGTTTACCGTCGTATTCTTCGGCGATCTCATCCAGGATTGGGGCAATCATCTTGCAGGGGCCGCACCATTCGGCCCAGTAGTCCACCAGAACCGGCCGGTCGGATTTGAGAACGTCCGCCTCGAAACTGGCGTCCGAGATATGATGAATTTTTTCGTTCACGCCGTATCCTCGTTGATGGGCTGGAGGGGCTGGAAATTCGACCCTTCGGTACCCGACACTATCGACCAAGTCCACCCGAGAATTCAAGTTGACCGGGCGTTCATGCCCTTGGGAGCACCATGACCGACGCCGACACGACCAGCACACGATTCGAGGACTTCGACCTCACGGCACCCGTGCTTCAGGGCCTGCGCGATGCAGGTTTCGAATACTGCACTCCGATTCAGGCGCTGACGCTGCCCATCGCGCTGGCGGGGCAGGACGTGGCCGGCCAGGCTCAAACCGGGACCGGCAAGACCGCCGCTTTCCTGGTCGCCGCCTTCGATCATCTGTTGCGCCACACGCCGCCGGGCGAGCGGCAGCCCAGCGACATCCGCATGCTGGTGCTGGCGCCCACCCGGGAATTGGCGATCCAGATTCACCGCGACGCGCTGCAGCTCGGTGGGGCCACCAGGCTGCGCTTCGTACTCGCCTACGGCGGGACCGGCTACGAGCAGCAGCGCGAGGAACTGCGCGCGGGGGCCGATGTGCTCATCGGCACACCGGGCCGGATCATCGACTACCACAAGCAACGGGTGTTCGGCCTGAAGCACGTGGAGGTGGTGGTCCTGGACGAGGCCGATCGCATGTTCGACCTCGGCTTCATCAAGGACATCCGGTTCCTGTTGCGCCGCTGCGCGCCGCCCACCCAGCGGCTGTCGATGCTGTTCTCGGCCACGCTGTCCTTACGGGTGATGGAACTGGCCTACGAGCACATGGACAACCCGCAAAAGCTCCAGGTGGAAGCGGAAACCGTGACCGCCGATCGCATCCGCCAGGTCATCTACTACCCGGCCAACGATCAGAAGCTCGCGCTGCTGATCGGGTTGGCGCGCCAGCTTCAGCCGGAACGCTCGATCGTCTTCGTGAACACCAAGCACTGGGCGGAGCGGGTCTGCGATTGGCTCAATGCCAATGACCTGAAGGCGGACCTGCTCTCGGGGGATGTGCCGCAGAATAAGCGCACGCGGCTGCTCGGCCAGTTCGAGCGCGGCGAATTCGCCTTCTTGGTGGCGACCGACGTGGCCGCGCGGGGCCTGCACATCCCCGATGTGACCCACATCTTCAACTTCGACCTACCGCAATCCGGCGAGGACTACGTGCATCGCATCGGCCGCACGGCGCGCGCCGGTGCCGAGGGCGACGCCATCAGCTTCGGCTGTGAGGACTCGGCCTTCTACCTGCCGGACATCGAGAGCTACCTGGGTCAGCGCATCCCGACCCAGATGCTGGATCCGGAGGATCTGCCGAAGGACCTGAAACGCCCGCCCCATCGTGCACGGCGCAAACCCGAGGACCGCAAGCGCAACGGTGGCGGTCGCGGCCGAAAACCTCGAGCATCGGCCTAGGCAGAGGCGCGCGCCTCGCCCCACACGGCATACACCGGGTCGGACTCAACCAATCGATCGGCATAGGGATCCGTCGCCGGGCGCGGCAGGCCCCGGAGCGATGCCGTATGCAAATCATCGAAGCCACCGGCGCGCTGGAAGAGGTCCAGCACCAGTCCCATGCGCTCGAATGCATGCAGCTGCGGCCAGAGCGCGATGGCCTTGGGCGGAAACCAGCGGTTCGAGAAGGTGACCACAAAGCGGCCGCCTGGGCGCAGCACGCGTCGGATCTCGCGAAACACCTCCATCGGTCGGACCAGGTACTCGACCGAGACGGTACAGATCACCGCGTCGAAGCGGCCGTCAGGCCACGGCAGCTGGGGTTGAGCGTTGAGGTCCTGCACCACGCGCTCGTCGAGGATCGGATTCGCGGCCAGTTCCTCCGCGTTCATGCCCAATCCCGAAACCCGCCATGCAGGCGGGCCGGCATGGAGGTGCGAGGTCCAGCTGCTCATCAGATCGAGCACATCGCCCTGCGCGGGCAACAGGCTCTTATAGAGACGGGCCAATTGCGCCCGGGCGGCATCGTCCAGGTGCTGCACCATACGCGGGGCCGCGTAGAAGCCGGCATCCGGTTCGGGATCGGATCGCGCGTAAGGGTTTCCGGATTCGAAGTCGGTCGGTTGACCGCGCCAGCGCGCCTGCATTCCGGGACCATCCGTCACCGCCGCACGCCCGATGTCGACGGGGCCCTCACCGGCCGGGGCCTGGTCCAGCTTGCGCAGCGTGAGCTCCAGCGGCAGACCGGCGAGAGGATGATTGAAGTCCACCGTGATTTCGCCATCCGAGGCAATCGAGATGACCCGGAATGCGGTGGGCGGCCCGGGCGGCAGCCCCGGTGCGGCGGAGACGAACGATCCCGGGTAGAAGCGGCCGACACGGGGTTCCACACGCAGCCGCGCGCCCTCGGTGAGCGTAGAAGCATGCCGGAAGAAGCCATCGGGCACCGTGACCAGCCGATCGGCCCGCCAGTCCGGGAGGAGTTCGCCCACCTCGAAGGCCTTGGTCAGCGCATCGGCGCTCTCACCCTCGAGCAGTCCGCGCAGGCCCGGCGAAGTCGCCTCGGGAGCCGGGCAACGCAGCACGCGAGTGTCGAGATGGCTTGCCTCGGCGCTTTGCCAGCGCAGACTGACCCCGAGCCCATGTGCGCCGCCGTTGCCGGGTGACGGTGATGCCCGCCCGGCGAGGTCCTCAAAGGGGTCAGGATGCTGCATACGACCTCCTGGCGTTGCGGCGGAGTGCCGGCCAGATTCGTCGGTGCTCGCACGCCACCCGGAAGGTCGAGCCCGGCCACGCGTGCCGGGCTCACGCGACCGTGCAGCTCAAGGTCGTTTCGGAACCTGGTATTCGGCTTCTTTCTGGAACGATTCCCAGATCGTGTCGTACCCGATGTAGCCCTTTTCGGTCGGCGCCTTCTGGCGCGTCGTCAGATAGAGCGTCTTGCCGTCCGGAACGACCGGGGGCTTCTTGCTGGCTGGTGCACTCATGATTCACCTCGTTGCAATCGAAAAAAGGGGGTATGGAAACGCCGATGTCAGCCCCCCAACTCACTGACAGACCGGGCCACGCACGCGCTTATCCCGTACTTCAGATGGGTCTCATGTTCCCGGTGTTGATTTCAGGCCCCGTTTCGACCTTGCCACCGTGCTTGATTTCCTCTTCGGTCGCATCACGGACCATGCGAATATCGAGCTTGAAGATCACTTCCCTGCCGCACAGCGGGTTGTTGCCGTCAATGGTCACGGTGGTTTCATCGACCCTCGTCACCAAAAAGCTCTTGGTTTGGCCCTGGTCGTTCTCCATCAATATCGCGGTGCCCACCTCGCGGTAGTCTTCGGGAACGTTTTCGATGTGATCGGTAATCACCAGGGACTCATCCCGCGGGCCGTATATCGCGTTACAGTCGATCGACACCTCGATGGTATCGCCCGCGGACTTGCCTTCCAGCTCGACCATCACCTGCGGCGACAATATTTCGTTCACGCCGTGGACGTACCCCAGGGGGAACTCCACTGCGGTCAATATTTGGCGTGATTTGCTGTCAATGACCTGATAGGTCAACTCGACATATTTGTTGTTGTCGATAACGTCGTTTGTCATCACAAGACCCGTAGCATCAGAAAATGGAGGCACCGAATATTTTCACGTCGCCTTCTTCATAGCCGAGAACCATGCGGCCGAGCCATTCGCCTTTTTTTGCGGTACTTCTGACGCGATAGAGAACCGTCACATGCTCACCCCGGCGGATGATGCCCAGAAAATCCCAATCTTCGCTCAGGGTTCGGGTCAATTCGCTCTTGGTGAACTGATTACCCACTTCGACCTCATTGAGGCCGAACACCAGATTGTAGGAGAAATTCCGGGTAAACTTCCCGTAGTCACCCTCGTTCGAGTGCTTGATCAGATCGCTCCACATGGGATGGGCGATTGCTGTTATTTCCTCATCGGAGTGCTCGATGATGTTCATCGACGAGCCTGGGCGAGCCAAATGTAATTTGCGCTAGTCATGTTGAAATTCCTAGACGTTGCGGCTGAAAAAGAAGACCAACGCGACAATGCGTTGGTCTTCTCTGTTTCCTGAAGGCGCGACGGGAACTGCGAAGCCCCGCCGCAGCTGCGCATCACTCGTCGTTGCCGACCAAGTGGTAGCACGGCGCCTTTTCCATGGTGTACTCGCCGGTATCCGGGTCACGACGGGACACCGTCAGAACGTGCCAGTTCTCGTCGTCGAGCTTCATCACGTCACCACGGTAGTAATAACCGGGCCAACGCGTTTCCTTGCGGAACAGGGTGTGCTGAAAAACGCTCTCGGAGGTCAGCACGCGGTGCCTGAGTTCCCAGGCGCGCAGCAGCTCATGGAAATCCTCGGCTGCAAGCTTCTCCAAATCTTCCTCAAGAATCTTCATTTTCTTGAGGCCGATGTTGAGCAGTTTTTCGTTGGTCATGTAGCTGACCGTCACACCACCACAGTACTCATCCATCAATTTCTGCAAGCGGTCCAGACCTTGCCTGGGGTTGATGTAGTTCGGGTTGACCGAGCCTGCAACCACTTCGTTACGATAGATCTTGTAGTGCTCCATCGGCTTGTAGATCTTGGTCTTCAGGTCTTCGATCTGCTTGTCGGAAACCCGGATACCCTGGGCCTTGCCGTCGTCGATGTACTTGCAGGCCGCTTTCGCCGCCAGACGCCCTTCGGTGAACGAGCCCGACGAGAACGCATGGGGCGTACCGCCCACCGCGTCGCCGGCGCCGAAGAGACCTTCCACACTGGTCATGCGGTTGTAACCCCAGAAATATTCGGGGGGCGAGATATCCTCGGGACCGGAGCACCAGGCGCCGCAACCCGTGGCATGCGAGCCCATCACGTACGGCTCGGACGTCGTCAGCTCGGGGTTTTCGTTCTTGGGGTCGACATCGGTGGCGGCCCAGAGCACGGCCTGGCCAACGGTCATGCCGAGGAAGTTTTCCCAGCCCACCTCTTCGAGATGCGGGTCCTGGAAGGCTTCCATGGTGATCATGTGGATCGGGCCACGTCCGGCATTCACCTCATTGATGAACGCGTGGTTGCGCAAGCAGGTCGGGATGGGCCGATGGGTCGCGTGAGAAAGCTCCGGATCCAGATACTCCTTGCCGACCATTTCCTGCAGCCCCGGCCACCACTTGGACTCGTACTCTTCGCCATTGCAGTTCTGCGTACGGGTCTTGAGGTGCAGGAAGTAGGCGCCGACCGGGCCATAGCCGTCCTTGAAACGGGCCAGCACGATGCGGTTTTCCATCTGGGTCATCTTGGCGCCGGCGTTGATCAGCAACCCGTAGGCGGAGCCGGAAGACCAGGGTGCGTACCAAACGCGACCAGCGCCTTCGCCAACGGAGCG
>PWGH01000116.1 GCA_003555285.1 Thioalkalivibrio sp. | reverse complement strand
CTGCCGGTGCCCCGGGACACCGGCAGGCGATCGAGCACGGTCACGCGCACTTCGCGGTCGTGGTGGTTGGTCAATGTGATGCGGTAGCCGCGCTGCAGCCGCTGTTGCCGGCGCAGCAGACCCTCGCGGCCGAGGCTGTCCCGATCGAGTTCATGCCGGACCTCCAGGCGGTCGTCGATGCCGAAGGCCAGGCGCAGCGGGGCTCCTGGCGCCACCGTGCCGATCCGGGTCTGTCCGGCCGTCTGACCGTCCTGGAACAGGTTCACTGCACCCGGCAGCAGCGGCGTGTCGCCCTCGAACACGGTTTCGGCGGACAGGTAGGCGTGGGTGGAGAACGCGGGGACCACCCGGGCCGAGAGCACGGCGTCGTGCTCCCGGCTGGCGAGCAGGAAGCGCTGTTGCCGATTGTCCGAGGGCAGACTGATACGGCCGGGAACCCGGTACCGGCTGGTGAAGCCGGTGGTCTCCAGCGCGGCCTCGGTCATTGCCGCCGCGGCCATCGGGGCCATCGCGGCCCGGGGTGCGTCCTCCATCCGGTCCGCCCAGCCGTGCTTCAGCGCCTGGTCCGGTGGTGCGATATCGAGGAACCAGGAATGCAGCTCCGGCCATCGGCCACCGAGGGCGGGGCGACCGGTGGCGAGGTGCAGCACCACGTCATCCCAGGCCTCGCCGGTGTTCTGCTGCACTTCGGCCCGCTGCACCCATTCCAGGCGGCCGGCGACGGTGTCCAGGCGGGCCTCGTAGACCGGTGACCAATGGGCCCCCGGCACCTGATACTCCAGTGTGACGCGGGCCGTTCCGGCCGCCCCCACCTGGTAATGAATGCGGGCCTCCAGGCTGTCCCGGCGTTCGGTGCGCAGCGCCGCCAGTTCGCGTTCGATCCGACCGATCTCCCGGTCCACCTCGTGCAAGGCGGCATCAATGCGGGTGATTTGCTGCAGGGCCTCAAGGGCGCCGTCCCCGATTCGGCTCCAGGCGTCGGGCCACTGATCGGGCGACAGGACCGGTTCAACGGCGCCCGCGTTCTGGCTGAGCCGCTCGATGAAACCGAGTCTCAGTTCCTGGGCCCGGCGCCCGTCGCCGAGCGTGCGGTGTTCGGCCCTGGCGACCTGCAGGGCCTCATCCAACGCGCGTTCCTGCGGATGGGCAAGGTCCCGGCCGTGCACGGTGCGGGTCTCCACATGATGCAGGCGCAGGCCGGAGAGGCCCTCGGCCCGCACCCGCACGCTCGCCGGATCGAGCCGGGCGGGCAAAGCGGAGATCGTCAGGATGCCGTCGCCGGCCGCGATCGTCATCGGGTGTTCGCGCACGATCGTGGCGCGATCCGGGTACACGGTCACGGCAACGATTCCCTCGGCGTTGGCTGAAGCCGTGGGCAGGGCCGTTACGATCGAGAGTACGAGCAGGGGGAGCGAGGGCAGGCGGCGCAGGGAAGCCATCAGGGGGATCTCCGAAAAGGCGGTGCGGGTGGGGTCGGGCCGAACGGGGAGGTGGGGAGTGGTTTTTGGGGAGCAGGTAGTGTGAAGTGGGTAGACAGCTGGAGCGGGGGCAAGGGGCGGGAAATCCCGCTCCTCTTCGGAGGGCACCATAGCGTAGGGTAGCGGTTTCACTCCAGGAGACGGTGATGCGCGAACTCGACGTCCCGTATGCGGCCACCGATAACCCCCGTCAGCGGCTCGACCTGTATCGGCCGGATCGGCCCCGCACCGACCGGCTGCCGGTGATCGTCTTCCTGCACGGGGGCGGCTGGTTGCAGGGGGACAAGGCCGAGGGGGCCGCGGAGCTGATGCCCTACCTGCAGGGGGGCGAGTACGCGGGCGTGTCGGTGGGCTACCGGCTGACCGACGAGGCGATCTGGCCCGCGCAACTGCACGATGTGAAGGCGGCGATTCGCTGGATTCGAGCCCATGCCGAGGCCTATGGGTTGGATGCCGGGCGTATTGCCGTGTACGGCCTGAGTGCCGGCGGGCATCTGGCGCTGATGCTCGGATTCACCGGCGACGTGCCGGCGCTGGAGGGCGATCTCGGTCCCCATCCGGGCGTGAGTACCGCGGTGTCCGGGGTGGTCAACTTCTACGGCGTGACCGAGATCCTCGGCATTCTCGATCAGCCTAGCGCCCTCGATCGGCGCAGCCCGCAGGCGCCCGAGGCCCTGCTGCTCGGAGGTCCGCTGGAGGACCGCAAGGAAGCGGCGGCGATGGCCTCGCCGGTCCGACACGTGACCCCGAACGCGCCACCGGTTATCACCATTCACGGCACCCTCGATCGCATCGTGCCCTACGGTCAGGCTCTTCATCTGGACCGGGCACTGACCGACGCCGGTGTGACCCATTATCTGTTGACCGTGAACGGCGGACGGCATGGCGGCCTGCCGGAGGCGGTAAACGCGCGTGCAGCGGCCTTCCTGGACCGGATCCTGCTCGGCCGGGACACGGTCATCTCCACCGAGGCCTTGGCGGTGCCTGAGTCGGACTAGCCGCCACCCGCGCACCGCCTGCCTCATCACCTGTGCCGCCTAAGCGGGGCCATCCTAAGCGGGCCCATCCAACCTGGGCTATCCAACTGGGTCCATATATCTGTCATCGTTATGGTGTCCGCATTACACTGCCCGATTAAGACGCTGAGCCGATCAGCCGCTCCCCCGAGGATGTCCACGATGCCTGTCGAAGTTCTCCCGGCGATTCGCCCTGGGCGCACCGGCGCCAGCCGATCAGGACCCCGATGACGAACCTGGCCCGGTGGACCCAGCGGCTCGGCGAGCAGGAGATGCCGATCCTGGCGTACACCGCCCAGGAGATCGCGCTGTACACCGAACGCGAGGACAGTTCGTCGGTGGAGATGGCGCAGATCATCCTGCGCGACAGCGCGATGACCGCACGGGTACTGAAGCTGGCCAACAGCAGCTACTTCAATCCCGCCGGTCATCCGATGCGCACCATCTCGCGGGCGGTGGTGGTGCTGGGCTACGATGTGGTCAAGAGCCTGTGCTTGTCGATTGCGCTGATCAACTCGCTGTTGAAGGATAGCCCGCAGGAGGCGCGCGTGATGCAGCTGATGGCGCAGAGCTTCCATGCGGCGATGCAGGCGCGCAGCCTGGCGGTGGCCTGCCGGAATCGTGCGCCGGAAGAGGTGTATGTGGCCGCGCTGCTGTCGCATTTGGGTGAGATGGCCTTCTGGTGCTTTGGTGGCGATCAGGCCGAGAACCTGGATGCGGCCCTGCGCAGTGGCCTGGATCCGGCACAGGCGGAGCTGAAGGTGCTGGGCTTTCGCCTCGCGCGGCTGACCGAGAACCTGAACCGCGAATGGAACCTGAGTGCGCTGCTCAGTGAGTCCACCGATAACGATCGCGATGTTCGGGTGCGGCAGGTGCGCCTGGGCCGGGAGCTTTCGCAGCAGGCGGAACAGGGGTGGGATCACCCCGGCGTGAAGCGCGTACTGGGGCGGATGGCCAAGGAGGCGGGGCTGAGCCTGGAGCAGATGAGCGAGATCGCCTATCGCAGCAACGAGCAGGCGGCGCGCTCGGCCCAGGACTACGGCGCGGCCAGTCTGGTGCGCTTGATTCCGCAACCGGATCCCAGCACGCCGGAGGCGATCGAGGCGGACGAGCCGGAGAGCGACGTCCTGCATCCCGATCCCTTGCTGCAATTGCAGATCCTGCGGGAAGTGGCCCCGTTGTTCGAAGGTCGCATCGATATCAATCTGTTGTTCAACATGGTGCTGGAGGGGATTCACCGGGGCATCGGCATGGACCGCACGCTGCTCGCCCTGGTCACGCCCGACCGCAAGCGGATTCGGGCGAAATACACGCTGGGCCAGGGCCAGCACGAGCTGATGCAAAGCTTTCATTTTCCGCTGGAGGGGAGCCGCGAAGACATCTTCAGCCTGATCCTCGAACGCGCCGAGCCCCTGTGGTTCGATCCCGATACGGCGCGTCGGGATCTCGTTGGTTTGATCACGCCCGCGATCGGTGGCGCCCTTGGCGAAACCGCGTTCCTGGCCGTACCCTTGGTGGCGCAACGGCGGACGATCGGCCTGATCTACGCCGATCGCGGTCCGAGCCAGCGGGCCCTCGACGAGGAGAGCTTCAGCAGCTTCAAGCATTTCTGCCAGCAGGCGAACCTTGGCCTGAGTCTGGTCGCGCGGGGTTGAGACACAGGCTGATGCTGATCGACGGCAACACCGGGTGCCTGACCGGGTTGCGCGGGGTTGAGGCGTAGACGGTGAACATGAAACTGCTGTCGATTCAGGTGGGCCTGCCACAAACGTTCGGCCGTGCCGACGCACCGGATCCCCTGGACCAAGCCTGGACCAGCGGCATCTTCAAGGAACCCGTGGCCGGGCCGGTGTGGCTGGGGATCACCGGGCTGGCCGGCGATGGCCAAGCGAATCGGGACGCCCACGGCGGACCGGACAAGGCAGTGAACGTCTATCCCCAGGTGCATTACGCGCACTGGGCCGCGGCGTTGGATCTGACGGATCTCTCGGGTGGATCGTTCGGCGAGAACTTCACCACCGCAGGCCCCCTCGAAGCGCAGGTGTGCATCGGCGATATTTTCGATGTGGGTGCGGCACGGGTGCAGATCACCCAACCCCGGCAACCCTGCTGGAAGTTGGCTCGACGCTGGCGCCTCCGGGACCTGGCCGCCACGGTGCAGCGTTCCGGGCGCACCGGCTGGTACCTTCGGGTGTTGCAGGAAGGCTGGGTGGCGGCGGGCGACGCTCTGGTGCTGTTGGATCGCCCGCATCCGGAGTGGCCGGTGACCACCGCCAACGCGGTGATGTTCGAACGCACGGCGGATCACGCGGCCGCGCAGGCCCTCGCGGCCTGTCCCGCCCTCTCGACGTCCTGGCGCGACACCTTGATGCAGCGCATCGCCCGCCCCCAGAAATCCCCATAAGCGGTCCACCAAAGCCGCTACACCGGGCGCAGGCGCGTTTCGCCGTCCTGGCGATCGATCTCCAGGTCCATTTCGCAGTATTCGGCGTGCGTATCCGTTGGGGTTGGATCGTCGGCGCAGCTGCACCCCGAGAGGACACTCGTATAGAAGATGCCGACACGGACCTCGATGGTGCTCGGCGTCTCGCGGACCCGCAGCAGCATCACCCCGAGGTCATCACTGAGGCTGATGCTGCCGGTGGTCAGCCCCTGTTGCAGGCCGAGCGCATCAGGCCCCAGGGCCACGAGCTCGGCCTGCAACGCCCGTTCGAAGGCGGGGGTGCCGACGTCCTGCAGGCTGCGGGTCAGCCGCGGCATCGGGTCAGCGGGGCCATTACAACACGGTTGTCGAGTTCCAGCGGGGCAAGCCGGAGCGGGGAAAACAGGCGTTGATTCATGGGCCACAGGTCCTGGGTCGGGCGCGAGCCGAAGAGTGTACCGAATCCCGGTGGCGGCCAGCCCTCGGGGCGACCGGGGCTGTGGCGATGGGTCGCCGAAAGGGCTTGCCGTCGACAACGGGGGGCGCTATAGACAGACCCCCCATGGTGCAGTGCAATATAGGGGGGAGCAAACACATGGGGAGTGGATCGATGGGAGTGGATACCGGCCGCAAGACCGTGGACCTCGCATTACAGGGCGGGGGTGCGCATGGCGCATTGACCTGGGGCGTGCTGGACCGCCTGCTGGAGGACGAACGCATCGAGGTTGCGACCATCAGCGGCACCAGCGCCGGGGCGATGAACGCGGTGGTGATGGCGGAGGGACTGGACCGCGGGGGCCGGACGGGTGCCCGCGAGGCCCTGGCCACATTCTGGAAGGCGGTCAGCGATGCCGCGATGTGGTCGCCGATCCAACGCACGCCCTGGAACAAGATGACCGGCAACTACAGCCTGGAAGACTCGCCCGCGTTTCATTTTTTCGAACAGCTGACCCGGCAGTTCTCGCCCTACGAACTGAACCCGATGAACGTCAACCCGCTGCGCGATCTGCTCGGCAGCCTGGTGGATTTCGACCGCGTGAACCACTGCGACGCGCTGAAGGTGTTCGTCACCGCGACCCATGTACGCACCGGGCGCGGGCGCGTCTTCACCCAGCCGGACCTGTCGCTGGATACCGTGATGGCTTCGGCCTGCCTGCCCTTCATGTTCCAGGCGGTGGAGATCGACGGCGAGGCCTATTGGGATGGCGGCTACATCGGCAACCCGGCGCTGTACCCGCTGGTCGAGGACCAGTCGACCCGCGATCTGATCGTGGTGCAGATCAACCCGATGGTGCGCGAAGCGATCCCGAAGACCGGCCGTGATATCGTGAATCGAATCAACGAGATCACCTTCAACGCCAGCTTGATCAAGGAACTGCGTACGATCGAATTGCTGCACCGGCTGATCGAGTCCGAGAAGCTCGAATCCGAACGCTACCGGGACATCTATGTGCACATGATCCATGCCGACGAGGATCTGCAGGGCCTGGACGCCTCCAGCAAGATGAACGCCGAGTGGGATTACCTGCAGCATCTGAAGGCGCGCGGCCGGATGTGGGCCAATGCCTTTCTGGAGCAGCATTTCGACGCGCTCGGCGTGCGGTCCACCTTCGACCTCCAGCAGCTGTTCACCGACAGCTTCCAGCCGCCGGCCGAGTCCGAGTCCTAACCCTCCGGCTGCTGTCCGCGGCGTGCCGGCGTAGCGGGTGCAACCGAGTACCGAACACAGGGAGGCGTGCGCTTCATGTTGGGCATACTGGTCATCGTCATCACGCTGGGGTTGTTGATCTACCTCGCCTACCGCGGCATCAGTCTGCTGATCCTGGCGCCGGCGCTTGCCACCTTTGCGGTGGTGGCCTCGCTGGAGGGGCGGGTGCTGGCGAGCTA
Organism: Thioalkalivibrio sp.; assembly: GCA_003555285.1. The sequence continues at coordinate 107 of PWGH01000116.1, read as the reverse complement.
CACCCAGATCTTCATGGGCGAGACCGCGGGCTTCATCGCGCTGTATTTCCCGGTCTTCCTGCTCGGCGCGATCTTCGGCAAATTGATGGAGGATTCCGGCAGCGCCG
>PWGH01000307.1 GCA_003555285.1 Thioalkalivibrio sp. | reverse complement strand
GAAAAGGCCCCCGCCGCGCCCGCAGCCACCTGCGAGGGCTTGATGACCGTGAACAGCAGTTTGGTCGCCTCGGGACAGTGCTGTCGTGCGACCGCGAGCGCTTCCGCGGAGCCTGTGGAAAAGTCGATCGCGATGAGTACTCGTTGCAGCATGCGTGGTTACCTTTATGGCTTCATGGAGACCCCGGGCACGGCAGTGGAGTCGCCCCCCGCCGCCGCCCCGTAGATTTACCAGCTGTACATTTACCAGCCGTACATCACCCGTTGTACATTCAAATGCGGTCCCAGGGATGGTACCCTCGGCGCACGAGTTCGAGGTGGAGCATGAAACCGCGGCACGCCGCGTGCAACCCCGGATCCGTGTTCTCGCGTCAAAGCCCCGCAGTTCCTCCCTCGGGCGCGCCTCGACCCCAGTGTATGGACCAGGATTACAGGATCTGAAACACACCTTCAGCCAATTCTGGCGCCGTCAGCGCGGCGTCTGGTTTTTCAATGTCCGCGGCGACCTGATTGCCGGCATTGTGGTGGCCTTGGCGCTGATTCCCGAGGCGATCGCCTTCTCGATCATCGCCGGACTGGATCCGAAGGTGGGCCTGTACGCGTCGTTTACCATGGCGGTGACCATTGCCTTTGCCGGCGGCCGGCCCGGGATGATTTCCGCGGCCACCGGTGCCATGGCGCTGCTGATGGTCACGCTGGTCGCGGAACACGGCCTGCAGTACCTACTGGCGGCGACCCTCCTGACCGGCGTCATCCAGCTGTTGTTCGCCTGGGCCAAGCTCGCGCGCTACATGATGTTCATTCCGCGCACGGTGCTGGTCGGCTTCGTGAATGCGCTGGCGGTTCTGATCTTCCTGTCGCAGATGCCGTATCTGATCGAAGGCGATGTGACGATGTGGCTGCTGGTCGCCGGGGGGCTGCTGATCATCTATGGGATGCCGATGCTCCCGTTCTGCCCCAAGGTGCTGCCGCCGCCGCTGGTGGCAATCGTGTTGCTGACACTGGTGGTGGTGTTGCTCGGTCTACCCACCATCAACGTTGGCGACATGGGCGATCTACCCTCCGGTCTGCCGGTGTTCTTGTTGCCGGACATTCCGTGGAACCTGGACACGCTATCGATCATCTTCCCGACCGCGCTGGCGCTCGCGATCGTCGGTCTGCTCGAATCGCTGCTGACCGCCTCGATCCTCGACGATCTGACCGACACTCCAAGCGGCAAGAATCGCGAGGCGCAGGGCCAGGGCATCGCCAATATCGTGACCGGGTGTTTCGGCGGCATGGCCGGCTGCGCGATGATCGGGCAATCGGTGATCAACATCAAATCGGGTGGCCTGGGGCGGCTCTCCACCCTCGCAGCGGGGCTGTACCTGCTGTTTTTCATCCTGGTGCTCGGCGACCTGGTCTCGCTGATCCCGATGGCGGCGCTGGTGGCGGTGATGCTGATGGTTTCCTTCGCCACCTTCGACTGGAGTTCGCTCACCACGCTGCACCGACTGCCGCGTGCCGATGCGACGGTGCTGATCGTGACCGTCGCGACCGTGGTGATCACCCATGACCTGTCCAAGGGCGTGCTCGCCGGGGTGCTGCTGAGCGCGGTATTCTTCGCGCGCAAGATCGCGAATTCGATCCACGTGGACAGCCGCCGGCCGGAGGGCAGCGCGACCCGCACCTACACGGTGCGCGGTCAGCTCTTTTTCGTCGCCGTCGACAAGTTCATCGACAGCTTCGATTATCGCGAGCCGGTGCACCATGTGGTCATCGACCTGCGTCATGCCTCGTTGTGGGACAGCTCGGGTGTCGCCGCGATCGACAAGGTGGTCGGCAAGTTCCGGCGCAACGGCATGGAGGTCGAAGTGAAGAGCCCCGCGGGTGAGAGCGGAGAACTGCACGAGAAGCTCGCGCAACACCACAAGGGCGTGGATCTGAGCGCAAGCGGGGGGCATTGAGTGCAAACGCGCCCGTCTCTGCGCGCCTGGCGGTCCTTGCGCCAATCAGACACCCGTTTCAGACCTTTTGATGGCCTATCCAGGGGCTTCTGGAAGCGGTTCTCGATGGTGCTATCCTGGGTGTCATGGAATTACGGTGAATGGCTCCTACCAAATAAATGGCGCATACCCAGTGAAAGAATTTACAAACAAAGTAATCGCCCATGATTTTTCCGCCGACTCGGGACGGTGTGCCGATGGACACTAGCCGCCTGATCATCGATGCCGATGGTCATGCAGTGGCCAGCAGCTTGACCATCCGCAAGGTCTTCATCCAGACGCATGGCTGCCAGATGAACGAGTACGACTCCGCGCGCCTGGTCGATCTGCTGCAGGCCGCTTATGGTGCGGAAGTCACGGCGGATCCGGCCAGCGCCGATCTGCTGTTGCTGAACACCTGTTCGATCCGCGAAAAGGCGCAGGAGAAGGTCTTCTCGCTATTGGGCCGCTGGCGTGAACTGAAGCGGCGCCGACCGGAGGTGATCATCGGCGTCGGCGGGTGTGTGGCCAGTCAGGAGGGTGCCGCCTTGCGCGAACGCGCACCCTACGTGGACCTGGTCTTCGGCCCGCAGACGCTGCATCGGCTGCCGGCGCTGATCGAGGAATCGCGGCGTACCCGTTCGGCGGTGGTCGACATCCGCTTTCCCGAGATCGAGAAGTTCGATCGGCTGCCCGAGCCGCGCGCCACGGGTGCGAGTGCCTTTGTGTCGGTGATCGAGGGCTGCAGCAAGTACTGCAGCTTCTGCGTGGTTCCCTACACCCGCGGCGAGGAGATCAGCCGGCCCTTCGACGACGTGATCGCCGAGGTCGCATCGCTGGTGGCGCAGGGGGTGAAGGAGATCCACCTGCTGGGCCAGAACGTGAATGCGTATCGCGGCCCGACGCACGATGGGGAGATCGCCGATCTGGCATTGCTGATCCAGTACGTGGCCGCGGTGGACGGCGTCGAGCGTATTCGCTTCACCACCTCGCACCCGGTGGAATTCTCTGACCGCCTGATCCAGGCTTACGCCGAGCAGCCGAAGCTGGTCAGTCACCTGCACCTTCCGGTGCAGAGCGGCTCGGATCGAATCCTGGCGCAGATGAAGCGGGGCCATACGGTGCTCGAATACAAGTCCCGCATCCGCCGCCTGCGCGCGGTACGTCCGGATCTCGATCTGTCCTCGGATTTCATCGTCGGATTCCCCGGCGAGACGGACGCCGATCATGCCGCTACGCTGGACCTGATCCGGGAACTCAACGTCGATTTTTCGTTCAGCTTTATTTATAGTCCGCGCCCCGGCACCCCGGCGGCAAGTCTGCCGGACGACGTACCGATGGCGGTCAAGAAAGCGCGGTTGCAGGAATTGCAGGGCCTGGTCGAGGCGCAGGGTCGCGCGCGGAATCGTGCGATGGTCGGCGGGATCGAGCGCGCGTTGATCGAGGGCCCCTCCCGACGCGATCCCGGCGAGCTCGCAGCGCGTACCGGTAACAACCGGGTGGTCAACTTCATCGGCACAGGACAGGACATCGGCACGATGGTGGAGCTGCGAATCACCGAGGCCCAACCGCATTCCCTGCGTGGCGTGCCGATCGCGACCGGCTGCACCGAGTTTCGCCACAGCGGCCCGACCCACGTCGACCCGACTCACGCCGACCCGAGCCCGGGGTTCCCGATCCATGTCCCAGAATCGCGCTGATCTCACGCTCGACCCCGGCGATCAGGAAACCCTGTCGCGGCTCTGTGGTCCGCTGGATGCCCATCTGCGCCTGATCGAAACGCGTCTTGGCGTGAGCATCCACAACCGGGGTGCACGGTTCAATATCACCGGTCCCGAGGCCATGGTGCCAGCCGCCGAATCCCTGCTGCGGGAGTTGCATCGGATGGCGCAGGAGGAACCGGTGAGCCTGGAACATGTGCATACCGCGTTGCAGGAGGCGCATCTGGCGCGCTTGGCCGAACCCCAACAGAAGGACCCGCAAGAGCCGGTGCTGCGCCTGCGCCGCGCGGTGATCCGCGGTCGGGGTCCGCGTCAACAGCGCTACCTGCGCGCGATCACCGACTACGACCTGAGCCTCGGCATCGGCCCCGCCGGGACCGGTAAGACGTACCTCGCGGTGGCCGCGGCGGTCGCTGCACTGGAGCAGGACCAGGTTCGGCGGCTGGTGCTGGTGCGCCCGGCGGTCGAGGCCGGTGAGCGCCTGGGCTTCCTGCCGGGCGATCTGGCGCAGAAGATCGACCCCTACCTGCGGCCGATGTACGACGCGCTGTACGAATTGCTGGGTTTCGAGCAAGTGGCGCGGCTGATGGAGCGCCAGATCATCGAGGTCGCTCCGCTCGCCTACATGCGCGGGCGCACCCTGAACGAGTCCTTCATCATCCTCGATGAGGCGCAAAACACCACCGTCGAGCAGATGAAGATGTTCCTCACCCGTCTGGGCTTCGGCTCCACCGCGGTGGTCAATGGCGACGTGACCCAGATCGATCTTCCGCGCGGGCAGCTCTCCGGGTTGCGCCACGCTGCACGGATTCTGGAGCACGTGGACGGCGTTCACATCACTCATTTCCTGGCCGAGGATGTGGTGCGCCATCCGCTGGTTCAGCGGATCGTCGAGGCCTATTCGGCCCACAGTCATGCGGCCGAGTCGGGATCGAATGCTTGAGGTGCGGGTGCAGTATGCGCTGCCTCGTGCCGGGCTGCCCGCTGCCCGGACCTTGCACCGGGCCGCACAGGCGGCTTGGCGGGGGATCGGCGCGGCCGAGCTCGCGTTGCGCGTGGTCGATGCCGATGAAGGCCGTCACCTCAACCAGACCTTCCGGGGCCAGGACACGCCGACCAATGTATTGTCGTTCCCGGCACCCGCAGAGGCCGCTGGTGTGATGGCGATGCCCTATCTGGGTGACCTGGTGTTGTGCGCACCGGTGCTGGTCCGTGAAGCGCAACAGCAGAACAAGCCGCTGGCGGCCCATTTTGCCCACATGGTGGTCCATGGCATGCTGCATTTGCAGGGCTTCGATCACCAGATGCCGGAGCAGGCGCAGGCGATGGAGCAGATCGAGCGCGAGATCCTCGCGGACTTGGGTCATCCGGACCCCTACGCCGAGGCTTGAGACCCCGGCGTGGGCGCCGTTGCGGTGACCCGATCCGGCATGCATGCGACATGTCGATGCGACCTTTGCTCGTGGACTCGAGGCCGCCTACGGGCCGTTCGGGGCCGCAGTTGTGTAGACCCATCCGGGATGCAGGTCCTGCCGACCCGGCGGCATTGGCGAACTGACTGGACATGATGCCCGAATCGAACCGTTCCGAAGACCCTCCCTCTCCCCGCGGATTGCTCGATCGCCTGGGCTCGATGATCTCCAGCGAGCCCAGGGATCGCCAGCAATTGCGAGACCTTCTGCGCGCTGCCCAGGCGCGGGAGCTGATCGACCCGGAGGCGCTGACCATGCTCGAGGGTGTGCTCACCGTCGCCGAGATGCAGGTGCGCGACATCATGGTGCCCCGGGCCCAGATGGAGACCGTACGCCGCGAGGCGGCGCTCGGCGAGATCCTGCCCGAGGTGGTGGCCTCCGCCCATTCGCGCTTGCCGGTGATCGTCGACAATCGGGACGAGGTTGCCGGGATCCTGCTGGCGAAGGACCTGCTGCGCTTCTTCGCCTCGGAGGCCCCGGAGACCTTCGACATGCAGGAGATCCTGCGCCCGGCGGTCTTCGTGCCGGAGAGCAAGCGCCTGAACGTGCTGCTGAAGGAATTTCGCCTGAGCCGTAATCACATGGCCATTGTGGTGGACGAGTATGGCGGTGTGGCCGGGCTGGTCACCATCGAGGACGTGCTGGAACAAATCGTCGGCGAGATCGAGGATGAGCACGACGTCGAGGACTACCTGACGCAGATCATGCAGCACCCGGGAGGGCGCTACACCATCAAGGCACTGACTCCGATCGAGGAATTCAACGCCTATTTTCAGACCCGCTATGATGACGAGGTCTTCGATACCATCGGTGGTCTGCTGTTGTCGTACTTTGGCCGCGTGCCCCGCCGAGGTGAGAGCATCGTCGTCGACGGCATGCAGTTTCGGGTGCTGCGTGCGGATAACCGCCGCCTGCACCTGGTGGAAATGCGCCCGGTCACGGAACACGCCGCCCCCAAGGAGAGCCCGGGCGTTTGAGGCGTCGTCGCGCCGACGGCCATGCGTCCCCCGAGCCCGCCGGCGGCTGAACTCACAGCCGGCCCGGCGTCGTAGGCGGTCTTGCCAGGGCATGGGACCCGTACCGTCTATCGGGTCGTCTGCTGGACGCCTGCCGGAAAGGTCGGAAAAGCTCGCTGCGAAAACCGTCTGAATGCCGACACCCGATGAGGATCCAGGGTCTAGATGATGCCCCGTACCCCGCCCACCCCGGTTGCACCACCGTCGGAGCCGTTGCTGCGCCTACGCGGACGCCCGCTGATCGGCTGGCCGGCGACCGGCTTGTCCCTGCTCTGTGGCGCGACATTGGTACTGGCCTTTGCTCCCTTCGATCTCTACCTGCTGGCCCCCCTGGCGTTGGCGTTGTGGTTCGCCGTTCTCCGCAGTGCCGAGCCGCGCGCGGCCCTGCGGCATGGCTATGCCTTCGGCCTGGGTTTCTTCGGTTTCGGGGCCAGCTGGATCTTCAACAGCCTGCTGATCTTCGGCGAGGCACCGTGGTTATTGGCCACACTGATCACCGTGCTGTTCGTCCTGTATCTGGCCCTGTATCCCGCCCTGCTGGCCGGGGTCGCGGCGCGCTTGTTGAACCGCGCCGCGTTGCTGCCCTGGTTGCTGGCACTGGCGGCCGGCTTCGTGCTGCTGGAGTGGCTGCGCGGCTGGTTCTTGTCGGGTTTCCCCTGGTTGTTGGTCGGGCATGTGCTGCTGGACAGTCCGGCCGCGCACTGGCTGGCGTGGTTCGGAGAGACGGGTGCCAGCGTGCTGGTGGTCTTGATCGCCGTGGCATGGG